>JBNKGK010000073.1:0-12099 GCA_050289785.1 Kordiimonas sp. | reverse complement strand
TGCGCGCACGAGCGAGGCTTTGGCTTCCCCTGCAAAGCCGGTTTTGTTTCTTTGCCACACACTGAGCAGGCCAGCATAGGCAAGGCCAAAACCGGCAAGGGCGTCTGCGATCATCGTGCCTTCAAAGTCATGGGGTTTAGTGGGGGATCCGAAATGGGCCATCAGGCCGGTAACAGCCTGACCTATGGGGTCAAGGCCAAAACGCCCTTCCCACACACCGCGCCGGGGCCCACCACAGGCGGAAACCTGAGCGACGATGATATTGGGGTTGAATTTCTGAAGCTGAGCCTGGGTGACCCCAAGCCGTTCCGCCACTGGGTCAATTTTATTATGCACAACCACATCAGCCCATTTGGCTAGGTGTTCCAGAATTTTCCGGCCCTGAGCGGTTTTTAAATCTGCCAGAATGCTGCGTTTGCCCAAGCCGAAATGAATGGCGCCGGGGCCACCGGGCGCAACAGGTTCATCAAGTTTGATCACATCTGCACCATACTGGGAAAGCTGGTAGGCAGACATTGGGCCAGCCACCCACGTACCCACATCCAGTATTTTCAGGCCCTTCAACAGGTCACCTTTTTTCAGTTCTGTCTGGCCATCAAGTGTGGGGAACGTGTTTTGGCCTGCGAAGAGGCGTTCAGCCTCAGAAGCAGGTATTGAAATTGGGTCTGTGTTCCCGGTCGTGATAGGGCCGTTTGGGTTGGCCACATCGACAAAGGGCCCCGGTGTAACAAGGCTGGAGCTGCCATCACCCATGGTGACAAGAACGCCTGCTTTTTGCATTTCAGGGAGGGCGAGAAACTCGGCTCTGGTGCGCACTTTGGCAAAGGGTAGAATTTTGCTGATAATGGCATCCCATTCGTCTGATGTTTTGGTGAGGAAAGCCTCTTTCATAAGCCGTTCAAGGCGCTGCTGGCGCTCTTCACTCATGCTTGGGTAATCAGCAATGTTATTATCTGTTTTTTTGCCCTTCAGTTCAGCCACGGGTACATTGATAAACCCTTCTGAAAGGAGGGTGGCATAAAGGTCGAGGGCTTTTAACAGCTTGCTGTTCCTGAGGGCGCTGCCCATGCAGGCCGATTTCACCATACGGCCATCTGCACATTCATAATAGCGGAACAGAGGGTCCCAATAAGCCTGCATGCCATTAAACAGTTTTGTCAGCTGGGTGTCTGGTGTGTCACCCGCTGCATACCAGTTTGGCTTTTGATGGCCCCACTGCTGCACCTGTTTTTGCATATCAGGGGTTCGTATCTCCATAAAGGGCGGATGGGCTGTGCCCCTTATTTCCGAGGCCCAGAAGCGGTGGACAAAGCCGGTGGTGCCCGCATTCACCAGCGGTACTTCAATGCTGGTTCCCTGACCGTGTTTTTCTCTGGCGAGCAGGGCTGCCATTGTGGCAATTGCCCCATGCGCGGCCCCCATGACGGAATTGACCGGGATGTCATGATAAAGCGGTGGGAAGTTCATGTGTTTGCGCACATAGCTGACATCCACAAACATGCCAGAAGCTGCCGCTAACATGCCTTCCCAGGCTTGAAGATTGGCGCGCGCCTTATCAGTGGAGGCAAAGCCGGGCAAGGATAAATAAACAAGGCCAGAGTTAATAGGTTTTATGGTGGCATAATCCAGCCCCAACCTTTTCATCACACCGGGACGAAAATTCTCGATAAGTATATCGGCTTTTTTGATGAGCTGCAGCGCCTGAGCTTTGCCTGCTTCTGTTTTGAGGTCAAGCTCCAGCAGTTTTTTGTTGCGATTTAGCAGGCGATATTGTTGCTCGGGTACTTCTCGTGCCCCAGGCTTTACGATACGGATCACGTTGGCGCCCTGATCGGCCAGCAACAGGCCTGCCATGGGGCCCGCATAATACCAGCCAAAGTCAATGACATTTGCGCCCGATAAAGGGCCTTGCTGTTCATGGTTTTGTGTCATGATTGCACTCTATAATGAAGGTTTCTGGGATAGGCGCTTCAGGAAGCTTTCTTTACGGGCAGCTGGGTATTTTCATCGCCCAGAGCCGGAAGGTAATCGTGCACCACGCCCTGTTGCACCAGAAGGCTGATTTGGGCTTCTGAGTAACCGATTTCGGCGAGAATTTTTCTGCTGTCTTGCCCCAACCGTGGGGCGGGGTTCAGGCGCTTCCATGAGTAGCCCTCACCAACTGTGACATGATTGAGGGCCTTCATATTGACCACGCTACCGCAGGGGTGATCTGTCCAGCTCAGGATATCAAGCCTGCCGGATGCTGTTTCATCGGCTTCTGTGTTTGGCACGGGGCGGATAAGGTCTGGGGTCAACATGTCCTGACCATACATCACCCGGTGGCAGCCAATATCTGCTTTATCAAACAAGGCCTGCCAGTGGGTAGCCGGGTAAGCCTGAAATATCTGTTCTCTGGTTTGATCCTGATTGGCTGCTTGTGCCTGAATGATAGCAGTAAGGGTTTCAGTGTTCTTTGCAGAGGCCCCAACAAAAATCCAATCGTCCTTGCATTGGTATAATTGTTGGTGCCAGCTATCCCCTTTTGCTGCCTGGCTGGATGAACAGGTGCGCCAATCAAGGCTGCTATTATCCAGCGCCATCCATGGTAACTGACTGTAATTAACGGCCCTGACAAGCGATGTGCGGCCTTCGGCGGCATAGCCTGTTTTATGGCGCTGATAGAGCCCAACAAGGCTTGTGAAAGCAAGGCACAAGCCCCCCATCACGTCAGCGCTGACTGCCATACCGTGGAGGAATGGAAACTCAGATGATCCATAATGTGCCATCATGCCACTGGAACTTTGGGCCTGCCAGTCAAAACCCGGCCTGTTTTCCCACCAGCCTCTCTCTGGACCGCCATAGGCAGATAATTGGCACACAATTGTGCTTGGGCTGGTTTGATGTATCTTGCCAGCAGAGATGCCCAATTTTTCTGCTGTTTCATCGAGACAATTGTGCACCACAATATCTGTTTGCTTCATAAGCCTTTCTAAGGCTCCCTGGCCTTCCAGTGTTTTAAGGTTGAGAAGCAGGCTTTCCTTGCCCTGAGACAGGCTGATCAGAGATGAGGCCAGATATGGGGTGTGGTTCATGCCTTCTGTACTGGGTGGGTCCAGCTTGATAATACGAGCCCCATATTGTGCCAGTACATGGGAAGAGGTGGGGCCCGCTAGAATGTTAGAGAAATCAACAATCTGAATATCCTTCAGGAGGTCGCCTTTCTTGATGTCAACTGTTTGGGGACTGTAGCCTTTGTCTTGCCCAAAAAGCTTGGTGGCGTCGTTTACACCAATAACCTTGGTTTCTTCTGGTGTCGCCACTGCTGTTGTGCCTTCTGTATTATCAAGGCTTGCAGCAGGACCAGGCACAGTGAGGGAGGAAGCGCCTTTTGCCATGGTAGTGAGGACACCAGATTTCAGCATGGGGTCCAGCTTTAGCCAGTCTTCATGTGTGCGTATTACGCTGGCAGGGATACGTTCTTCCAGAAACAGTGTTTCCATTTCCTGTGCTGTTTTCTGGGCCATGGCGTCGCGGATGAGGCTGGTCAGGTGCTCAACAAGGGCTGGCTGCATCACTTCCCTGTGGCTTAGGTTTGTGCCTTGTCCATCATTGTGCCAGGGGCCTTTGTTGATAAGGCCAAGGTCTTTTACCTGTTCGTTGATGTTCAGGGCATGTAGGAGGCGATCAATCAGCACAACATGGCCGGGCAGGCAGACGATAATTTTTTTGTCGTCTTTACTGCTGTATATTTTGCCGTAAAACGGCGCAGCGCTAAAGAGTGTGTCTCTTGCCGCTTCCAGCTTTTCATTGGCTGTTGCTTGACTGTCAGTTGAGGAATAGGCCAGGCAGGCTAATGTTTCCGGCAGTGAAGCTTGCTGGGGTTTGCGATCTCCGCTTGCTGGGCCGAACAGGTTAACAATGCCGTGAGCGCCAAACCCAAAGAGCCCAGCTTCCACAAGCGGCGCTTCTATCAGGGTGCCACAGTTTGTTTTTTCGCGGAGCGACAGAGCAGCCATGATGGCAATAGCACCGTGCATGGCTGCCTGTGTTGAGCAGATTGGCACAGAAGTATAAACCGGTGGAAAACCAAGGGCTGTTCTGGTTTGGTGAATACGGGTGAAAGCACAGCAAGCAGCACCAACGACGCCCTCCCATGCCTGAGTATGGCGCCGTGCTATGTCATTGGAGGCAAAGCCGGGCAAGGATAAATAAACAAGGCCAGGGTTAATAGGTTTTATGGTGGCATAATCCAGCCCCAACCTTTTCATCACACCGGGACGAAAATTCTCGATAAGTATATCGGCTTTTTTGATGAGCTGCAGCGCCTGAGCTTTGCCTGCTTCTGTTTTGAGGTCAAGCTCCAGCAGTTTTTTGTTGCGATTTAGCAGGCGATATTGTTGCTCAGGTACTTCTCGTGCCCCAGGCTTTACAACCCGGATGACATTGGCTCCCTGATCCGCCAGCAACATACCTGCCATGGGGCCCGCATAATACCAGCCAAAATCCAGCACATTTAAACCAAACAAGGGCCCTTGGTGTTTTTTATCTGTCGTCATTATGATCTCCAATCATTCTTTATATTTTTTCGCCAAGCGCTTTTGCCCGTTCAACAAGGTTGGCCTCATCACGTTCCACATGGCGAATGGCCTGTATGATCAGAAAGCAGCTGAGGGCCAGAAAGGGCAGGGTCCAGAGCAGGCCTTGCCTTAAAGCTTCGCCACTGCTGACGCCGGTTGACCCGAGAAAGTCACTGATGGATCCAACCACATAGGGGGCCAGCGCCGGTCCTGAAAATGTGGTGCACATGATATAAAAGGCGGATGTGGTTGCTCTGCCTCTCGGGAGCATCAAATCATTGATGGTGGAAGCGGCAGGTGCAACGAGGGCAGACCCGCATAGAACGGACATGAAAATAGCGGCGTAGGCAATGGTAAGGTGGCTTGTGGTTAACATCACCAGGCTTGCCAGTGTGGATAGAATGACACTGCCAAGAACCACATAAAGTTTTCCCCTGCCTGTGTGGGCACGAAGCTTGTCTGCAAGCAAGCCTCCTAGCAGCATACCGGCAATGCCGAGAACCGCCATTCCTGTTCCGAGGATATTACCAACATCCACAGAGCTGGCACCGTGATAGCGCTGGAGGAAAGGGATATGCCAAAAAGCAGCAGCGCTTTTAAAGGTGGTGGCTGCTACAGCGGCAATAGTGAACAACAGGGCTTTGCTTTTAAACAGCATTCCAAAGACAATTGGATCACGAGCTGCGAGGACCTGCGCCCAGGAATAGGCTGCATATCCGCCAATGCCGAAGGCCAGCCACTGCAATATGTCGCCAGTGACAAAGATAAGGGCGCTGACAATAAGGGTGATGGCCATGCCTGCAATGATGTTGAGCATCAATGCCTTTTTGTCTGCACCACTGGCTGACAGCACCCAAAGGTTACAAATGGGGATCATGCCAAGGAAAGTGGTCGCAGCTTCCTTTATAGGGGCTTTATGGTCAGCACTGGCCAGGCCTTCGCTAGCACCGCGGGCGGGTTCTCGCAGTGAAGAAACCCATAGGGCGGCTAGCAGGCCGGGTAGCCCGACAATCATAAAGGCGGCTTGCCAGCCTTTCAGGCCAAAGGGAGCCAGGCTTGGGTCTGGCCATGTGCTTTTCCAGAAATCAAGGATTTGACCACCCAAATAAATGCCAAGTCCCCCTCCGATGGAGGCGCCAATGAAATAAAAGGCTAGTACACGGGAGCGTGTTTTTGGCGAAAAATAATCATACAACATGGACCATGCGGCAGGGGAAGCGCTGGCCTCGCCTATCCCAATAGCGAAACGGCAGGCACCGAGGGATACAAATCCTCGCGAAAGCCCAGAAAGGGCTGTCATCAGGCTCCAGAAGCTCAGGCCAACGGAAATAAGCTTTTTCCTGCTCCATACATCCGCAAGGCGGCCAAGAGGCATGCCAAAAAGGGCATAGAAAACAGCAAAGGCCGCGCCAGCCAGAAAACCGAGCTGGGCATCCGTTAACTGAAGGTCTGCTTTAATATCCTCAGCGAGGATACCAAGAATAGACCTGTCCATAAAGTTGAGGGCAGAGACAATAATCAGTACAAAGAGCACATATTTAGCGTAGAGGCCGTCTCGTTTTGAGGTGCGGCTTGTTTCTGTGATGGATGGTGTTTCGCTGTTTATCACAGCTTCTGCGGTTTTCATATTTTCCCTCGCCACTCTTTACCTCCGGCGCTGATTTCTCTGCGACCGGTTCCCGTTTCTGGTCTGATAGTAGGCGATTTAGGTTTCCTGTAACAGTCTGCCAATGGGGGTGAAATGCATGGCCTGAGGGGTCTGATCAAAAGGTTGGCGTTGCTATGAGAATGATCTGTTTGGGGAGGGGTGTCGTTAACATTTTGATTTTAAATTGATTTTCCAATTTCCGAAAGCTGTGTAGAAAATTGGGCAACATGGGCGTACTATGAAAATAAGTTGGGCATCATTGGGTCTTGAAAACGGGTATGGACATGGGGCAAAAGCATCAAGATGAAACCCTGGTCTGGAAGGGAAGAGATAAGGCCAGTAAAGAAAAGCTGGAGGTTGCGCGCAAGACTGCTATTCACCGCGTTCTCTCAGGTGAACCCGTGTCTGTTGTTGCTAGCGATATGGGATTCCACCGTTCCCGTATTTATAAATGGCTGAAAATTCACAGAAAAAAGGGTCTGTCAGGCCTTGTGGCAACAAAGGCCACCGGGCGGCCACCTGCAAAGGTTAAAAGGAAGAAGCCGCCGACGGTGGCGGATACTGCGGCGCAGGGGCGGAAAAGAAGATATAATCTCCAGCCGGATGAAGACCTCAAGCTCACTATTTTTTCCCCGATGGATCAGTGGCTTTTGGTGATGCACCAGAGTGTGCTTGACCCTCTGTACCCTATGGATTTTTTCCTGAAGGTGCTGGGGAATGCCTTGCAAGGAGGGGCAACAATCTCTCCCAATCTTGAGGTGGCCTCTTCATATATCCGTCCCTTCAATGAGGAAATGGGGTTTGAAGTGTCAATTGCCCTCAATAAAATCATCACAACAAACTGGAGCACAAACCCGTTTATTCCTGCGATGAAAGAGCCGGGCATTGTGTGCGCGCTAGACGAAATTTTGCCTCCGGATGAGTGGATGGAGAATGATTTTTGTCGCCGGTTGCTTTTGCGCTCGGGTTACCGGGCCTTCAACATGTTAGGCCTGTCTTTTCAAGGGGCTGAGAATACCCTGTGTGGCCTTTTTGCTTATAGGGCTGGCAACCCGCACTATACACAGGAAGAGCGGGCATTTCTGCTTAAGTTAATGCCGCATCTGGAACTGGCTGTGAATGCCGTGATGAGGCACTGGCATCTTTCTTATAAGGTGACGGCCCTGGAAGAAGCAACGAACCGGATTGGTAATATTGTGTTTGTGTTGGATGGCAACAGGCAGGTTATCAGTTCAGATAGTGCGACAGAGAAACTGCCGGAGCTGAGCGATTATCTCACCATAAAAGAAAACGCTTTTGTGTTTCGGAATAAAGATAACCAAAAGCTTTTTGACCGCGCTGTGGATGCTGCCATCGCATGGAGGCAGGAACCGATCAGCGCTAAGCCTGCTGAAGTTTTGAGGTTTGAACGATCAACGGATGATTGGCTTGGTCTTCTCATTCAACCGATCACACCGCCCTCATATACGGTTCCCCATTCCATTGTAGTATCGCCCCATGTGGTTATTTATATCAATAATCCAGCCCAAATTGCCACCAAGGCTCCTCATCAAATGATCGCCAAGCTTTTTGGTCTATCGTTAAGGGAAGCTCATCTGGCAACTTTGTTGTCAGGAGGCAGTTCCCTCAGTGAAGCCGCAACAGCCATGAACATCACCTATGCGACCGCCAAAACTTACCTCAAACATATTTATGAGAAAATGGGCGTCAGGCGCAGGCAGGACCTGTTGCAACGTGTCCTCAAAAGTGTGGCGCAGTTGGTTTAGTGTATGTGTTTCTTATCTAATGAGTAAATAAGAATTAAGGTTAGGGCTCATTAATTAAGATAGAAGATGACGGTAGCGCCGATGCACATGCTTGAGAAGAAGGTGTGAGCAGGTTTGTCATACCATGCCGCGATGCGGCGCCAATCCTTAAGCTTGGCGATCAGGGCTTGTCTGTATTTATCACTGTTATAGCCTTTATCTCCGATCAGCTGTGAACCTGTATCAGGTAAGCAAGGATATAACAGCTTTGCGCCTTTGTGGTTACTGACCTGTCCTTCGGTCAAACACACCAAGCCGGGACCAGCGGATGAACCGGTTATATGAATTTTGAAGAGGTTTTTGCTGGTTGGGGCTGTGTCAATTTTTCCAAAGTAAAACTTTTCGTTTTGTGAGCCTATAATTGTGAAGTTCCTTTTGAAGGTTAGGGCTGTTAAGGTGAGATCGGGAAGGTGTAGGTTTATCTTTTAGGATAGTGAATGGTATCTCGGGGCCAATTCAAAAAACAGGGCCTGTCATCACGAGAGGTTTTCGCACGTATGCCTCAGGAATATGTGACAGCCTATGTGCCCATGCAACACCGTATGCCAGAGCTGTGGCGTGTGCGTGGGCGAGACAGAAATTTTGCCTATTTCTTTGGTGGGGCCTCTGTGCTGAGCGGGGGCACCTATCTCGGGGATAACCTCTATGCCTGCACGGGGCAGGGGGAAATGGGCTTTATAAAATTCTACCTTCATCTTGGTGGCAAGCGTCAGATCCTTCTGGAGGGCTTGGGTGAGTTTGATTTTAATGTACCTCAGCTCTTCATTCTCGCTTGTCCTGAAGGGGCGCATAAATTTGATTTTATGAGCGGTGAGGAAGTGCAGGTAGGGGCGCATCTGCAGCTGACGAAAGAGTTTCTGGAACAGTGTTTGGGTATAGAGGCCGCAGCGCTGCCAGAACCTCTGTGTTCCCTATTTAAAAATGATCGACCTGAGTTTAAAGCGGAGGGTTTCCCGCTCAGCCCGGAACTTATCCGCATTGCCCAAGCTATTGTGAATGACCCATCACCCCTAGCGCTGGGCGGCCAATATTATCAGGCAAAAGCGACAGAGCTGGTGTGCCTGATTGTCACGCACCTTGACGAATGTGCCAGTGCTCAGCGTGCTGATACCCTATCACCGAAAATGGCGCTGTGCCTGCATGACCTGCAGCATTATATCCTTGAAAACCTTGATAAACCGCTGACCCTAGAACGGCTGGCCTGGCAATTTGGGGTTAGCAAAACCTCACTCGTGACGGGGTTCCGCCAGCATTTCGGGGTGTCTGTTTTCGAATTTATCAAGGTTGAACGTATGCGGCGGGCTTATATGCTCTTGAAATCGGCTGAAACGACTGTTGCTCAGGTGGCGCGTGAGGTGGGCTATTCCCAGCCCAACAATTTCTCTGCTGCGTTTAAGGATTATTTTGGCTTTGTTCCCAAAACTCTGCTGACCCACCCATAAAAGAGATGCGGCTTTGTCTGTTAGGTCGCATTCATACTTTTCTGGTCCTCTTCATACTAGGGGTGTGAAGCTGGCAGCGTTATACTGCTCCGATTGTGTGCCATGACCATTTGGCTGCCAGTTGACCGAGGCTGGCAGAGAAAAGCCATGTTGCAAAAAAAATAATTGATTAGCCAGCGAGGAAGCCCATGCTGAAGAGAGAAAGAAAAACTGGATTCCGGTTTTTGCTATTTGCCCTGTTTTCTGTGTTTATGAATAGCGTTACGGCATTGGCATCCAGTGATGTGAAGAGTGGTGTAGGTTTATTCGAGCAGCGTTGTGTCGCCTGTCATAATGGTAGTGTGCAAAAGGCGCCATCCCGTGAAGCTTTTCGTGATATGTCCCCTCATGCGGTTTATAACACCTTGAAAAACGGTATCATGGCGCCGATGGCAAGTGGGCTTGAGGACAATGAATTGGCCCTGATTGCTGAATATCTTACAGGTAAAAGCCTGAAGAAGGCTGTGGCCTTTTCTCCTGCTGCCTATTGCTCCGCTTCCGAAGGGTGGTTTGAAGTCTCAAAGTCTGCCACCATAAGCGGGGGAGGCATGACAGGGAATGAAAGTCGCCGTTTTATCCCTAAGGAAATAGCCAAACTGTCCGCGGCTGAGGTAGGGAAACTTCAGGTGAAATGGGCTTTTGGTTTTCCTGATGCCATAAGGGCGCGCTCTCAGCCAGCGATCCTGGGAGGCACGTTATATACAGGTAGCGAAGACGGCACCGTTTATGCCCTTGACCAGAAAAGTGGATGCATTCGCTGGACCTTTAAAGCATCAAATGTGGTGCGCACTGCCATAACGGCGGGCACCATGCCCTCTGAAAGAAAAAAAGAGAAGCAGAAACAGCCACCAGCTATCTATTTTGGGGATCAATCAGCCAATGTTTATGCGATTGATGCGGTAACAGGAAAATTACGCTGGAAAAAATCAGCGGATGAGCAGCCAATGGCTCATATCACGGGCTCCATTACATTTAACGACGGGGTGCTTTATGTGCCTGTGGCGGCATTTGCTCAGGGTGGGGCTGCTGTGTGTTGTCAGCACCGGGGGGCAGTCGTTGCTCTCGACGCGAGCACTGGCGACATTATATGGAAGCAATATACCATACCAGACCCGGCTGAGGAGCAGTATAAAAATGCTAATGGCACGCCCCACTTTGGGCCTTCAGGTGCCAGTGTCTGGAGCGCGCCGACCCTGGATTTGAAGCGTCGCCGTCTTTATGTGGGTACGGGGGAGAATAATTCTTCGCCCGCTGTCAATGGTAGTGCCATTATCGCAATGGACATGGATGATGGGCATATCGTGTGGGTTATGCAAACAACACCGGGAGAGGCCTATAATTCCCATTGTCCGGGCTCGGGGCATTATGAGGGGGATGATTCCGAATGCCCCAAAGAATATAGGGGGCGTATTGGGCTTGATTATGCAGGCGGGGCCCCCGTTTTGTTCCATGCCGAAAATGGTCAGGATATCATTATTGCAGCGCAGAAAACCGGCTGGGTCTTTGGGTTAAACCCTGAAGATGGTGGCAAGGTTTTGTGGCGCCGGGCGGTCAGCCGGGGTGATTATAATAAGGCGAACTGGTTTGGTCTGGCTGTTGAGGGGGATAGTGTATTTGTCGCGGTGAACGACCTTTATGCAGCCCCGCGTGATGGAGATTATTTAGGGCAGGAGGAACTGGGAATATATGCCCTTGATGCTTTAACTGGAAAGTGGCGCTGGTTTGCCCCTGTATCCCGTGACTGTTTGAAAGACAGATGCCGGGGATATGGGTCTGCCCTGACAGCTATACCGGGTGCGGTTATTGCGGGCTCGCAGGATGGCTATCTACGTATTCTGGATTCTAAAACTGGTGCTCTTTTATGGCAAAACGCAACGGCCCACGACTATGAGACGATCAATGGCGTTACGGCAAAAGGGGGCACCATTGGTGGCCAAGGCGCCGTGGTTGCAGATGGGATGCTCTATATCAACAGTGGTTACTTGTATCTGGAGCGAGATTTGACAGGGAATGCCTTATTGGCCTTCTCAATTGATGGAAAATAGAAAAGCTCGGAGTATTCCTTCTGTGAAGCGCTGATCGGATTCATAGGTTTCTGGTCGCTTTCATACTAGGGGGAATGTGTGTCCTCAGCGTATATTGTGCCTTTCGCGATTTTGAACTATATTATCCATCACACACCCTCTGCCGGTTAAAAGGATAATAAAACAGTCTATAACACAGTACTGTTCCGGGTGTGACGATGGCTGGGGAGCCACTATGACCATGCTGAAACCATTTTATGCTGTTTTTCTGCCCTTTCTATTGCTGTCTGCTTGTCAGCAGGAAGCGGTGAAGGAGAAGAGCACGTTTAAAGCGAGCGCAATTGCCTCTTTTGATGGGCGCGAATGGCCCCATCATGGTGGTGATATGGGGGATATGCACTTTTCCCCCCTGAAGCAGATCAATGATGGCAACGTTGGCACATTGGGCTTTGCCTGGGATTACCCCATCGATACGACACGAGGTCTGCAAGCAACGCCGATTGTTATTGATGGCTTGATGTTTACCAGTGGCCCGGGAGGAGCGGTTTATTCACTGGATGCCAAACTGGCCGTGAACGCTGG
>JBNKGK010000072.1:0-12136 GCA_050289785.1 Kordiimonas sp. | reverse complement strand
CATGACAGACCATACCAGCCTGGGGTATGAGTAAGGAAGAGCTTCGGCACCTGCAAATAGGGGGAGAACATATGGCCAGATTAATCACCATAGTTTTTGTGTTTGCGTTAGCGTTTAGTGAAGCTGGTTTCGCGCAGTCAAATTCGTCGGGTGTGAACAGCTTCCAGGGTTCTGGTGTTGAACCGCCTGAGCATATGCTTTTGCAGGAAGGTACTGCCGTTGGTGATGTGGTGTTGCCCAAGGGTACCAAAGTTAATGATAAAAAGTCTCTGATTGTCGGCACTGATGATAACAGCTTTGGTAAAGTGGTGGCCAAGGTTTCAGCAAGTTCTGAGCTGGTGGTGAAATTCTTTAAGGATAATCTGCCAGATAAAGGGTGGGAGCTGATTAGTGAAGCACAGGATAAGGATACCACACTGACCTTCCAGAAGCCCTTGCGGGTAGTCACCGTTGTAGTGGAGCGTAGCCGGGCGCGTGCTAAAGTGAGAATGATGATTACGCCGCGTAGCTAGGAACCAAGCAAAAGTCACCATAGCTAGAGCTGCAAATAGCGATTTTCTGCGCTTCCGCTACTCATGTACCTAAGTACACTGCGTTGCAGTTCTCGAAATTCGCTATTTTCGCGTAGCCCTGATGACTTTATGTCTTGGCTCTTTGATTCAAAGGAAGTGTTAGAGATTTTTCTTCAAAACAGCTTCCAGTTCTTCTGCCAGCGCGGCGATGATATTCGCTGTATTATCTTTTCTGGCCAGCTTTGCGGCCTGACCTGCCCACATGGCAGCAAACTCATTATTGCCTTTTGCGCCTGCGGCCGCAGCAATGGCTTTGCCTGCATCATAAGCATTGGGGTAGGCTGGGGCCTCATTCGCAAAACTGCGTACATCGCTCATGAAGCGGTTTTTGATGCCGCGAGCCGGGCGGCCTGAAATCACACAGGTGATTTCGGTCTCCTGCACTCGGTCACTTAAAAACATGGTTTTATAGGCAGCAGAAGCGGCGGATTCAGCGCTCGCCACAAAGGCTGTGCCCATTTGGGCTGCTTCTGCACCCAGCATCAGGCTGGCGGCAATGCCCCTGCCATCGGTGATGCCACCGGCGGCGATTATGGGCAGATCCGTGGCATCCACCACCTGGGGTACCAAAGCCATGGTGCCAATCATCGGGTCATGATCAGGCTTGAAAATGCCCCGGTGGCCACCGGCTTCCATGCCCTGTGCCACAATAGCATCCATGCCTGCTTTCTCTAACGCTATAGCTTCTTCTACACAGGTGGCACAGCCAATGAGGTACGCACCATAAGCTTTCAAGTCTGTTACAATATGTGAGTGTGGCACGCCGAAGTGAAAGCTGACAACCGCGGGCTTTTCTTCCAGGAACATGGCCTGCATGGCCGTATCATCATTGAAGGATTTATAAATTTCGTTCAGCTCTGCGGGGGGTGTGGCGTCAAACTCTTCAAAAAGAGGTGTCAGCCGTTTCAGCCAGCCTTGCTCTGCCGCTACATTTTTCTCCGGGCTTTCATGCAGGAACACATTCACATTAAAAGGTCGCTTGGTCAGCTCACGGGTTTCCCTGATGGCACTGCGCGCAGCTTCAACTGACATGGCCCCCACAGCGATAGAGCCAAGTGCGCCCATATCACAGGCTGCCGCTGCCATTGCCGGTGTTGAAACACCAGCCATGGGGGCCTGAATGATAGGGTGATCAAGATTAAGGCTGTCGCGAAGGGGTGCCATCTGCATTGTCTCCTGATTGGGAGAGTTGTGTATCACAGTTGGTGGAACACATCAAAAGACTGTTTCTTTGGGCCAATCCCCTCTGTGTTTGTGGTATTTTTACAATAAGGCAGCTTTGTTGACGTATTTCTGTAAAAAACTATTGCGGGGGTCTGGGGTTTTGGCTAGCGTTGAGTCGCACAGTTTAGAGTTTGTGTATGCGCTCAGCGTTGAGCGCAAAGTATATGTGGCAAAGCTGCCGGAAGGTAATCATGGTGTGGTTATCAGTGGCAGCGCTCCGCTCCTTTCTGAACCCCCCTCCATATCTTTCGGGCAGCGATTGAGTTCAGCTAAGGAAGGAAATACCGTGTTTACTCCCCAATCTCACGTAGAAGGCAAATCTCTCCCCAATGCCTCTCGTTCGACTATGCTTAAAGGTTTATTGATGGCTGGCACTGTGCTGGCTGCTGCTTCTTCCCCCGCGGCGGCAGGCACTGTTTTTGAGGCCCTGAAAGAATCTGACGCTTATGGTAATCTGCGTCTGCGCTATGAAACTGTGGATCAGGGTGGCTTTGCGGATAACGCCAATGCCCTGACCCTGCGTGGCCGCCTTGGTTTCAAAACCGGTGAGGTGGCTAACACAACGCTGCAAATGGATGTTGATTGGGTGGAAAGCCTGGTCAGTGATTATAACAGCACCATCAACGGCAACACAGGTTATCCTGTTGTGGCTGATCCTGAAGTAGTGGAAATTAACCAACTGTACCTGACCAACAAAAGCGTTGCAGGCACAACAATCACTCTTGGCCGTCAGCGTATTGTGATTGATGATAGCCGTTTTGTGGGTAACGTTGGCTGGCGCCAGAATGAACAAACCTATGATGCTGTTCGTGTGGTGAACAAATCAGTTGAAGGCCTGACAGTGGACCTGACCTACCTTAACCAAGTGAACCGTATTTTCGGTGATGATTCACCGGCTGGTCGTTTCCACGGCGAAACATTCCTCGCGAATGTTGGTTATGAAACACCAGTGGGCAAGCTGTCTGCATTTGGCTATTTCATTGATCTGGAAGATGGTGCTGCGCTGGCGTCACAAACAATTGGTGTGCGCTTTGCAGGCAAGAAGCCTGTTGGCGGCGTGAAGCTGGGTTATGCGCTGTCTTATGCGAACCAGAAAGATTATGAACTGAACCCGGTTGATTATAGCGCGGACTATTATCTGATCGAGGGTCAGGCTGGTTTTGGCAAAGCCTTTGTTGGCGGTGGTTATGAAGCGCTGGGCAGCGATGGCGGCGTAAAAGCCTTCGCAACGCCACTGGCAACGCTTCATAAGTTCCAGGGCTGGGCTGATAAGTTCCTGGCAACACCTGCTGGCGGTATTGAAGACCTGTACGTTAAGGCAGGCTATACGGTTGGTGATATGGGCATGATAAAAGGCCTAAAATTTGTTGGCTTCTACCATGATTTCAACTCTGATTTCGGTTCCACAGATTATGGTAGTGAAATTGACCTTGTAACCAAGTTCAAAATCAGTGAGCTGGGCTTTGCCATCAAATTCGCACATTATGAAGCCGATAGTTTCGGTACAGATACAACAAAGCTGTGGTTTGATATCAACCTCGCCTTCTAATTTGTTCTAAATAGTCACGTTCAGGCACCGGAGCTCAGGCTCTGGTGCCTTTTTTTGTGCCCAGCAAGAAATTTACCACCTAATTTACACCATCATCTCATGCTTTGTAGCAGGTAGGTGATGACACGGTCATTGCAGTTATGGATGATGGAAGACAAAACGCTTTACAAATGTGTCTTAAAATGACAAGTTTAATTGTCATTAAGAAAAGGAAAGTTGTCATGTCGTTTCTGTTCTCAAAAAAATCCGAGATTGTAATATTCATTATCGCTTTTCTTGGTGCTGCTTATTTCGTTACCACTGACACATCTTTTATCGCGAATGTTATTTTCAGCTTGTGCATGATCGCATATGCGGCGCTGACTATTATCACAATATTGCGGGGGCCTGACGAACTGCATTCAGCCGCTGTACGATATGGCCTTGCCTTTGCTTCCGGACTTGGCGTGCCCATAGCTCTTGCCTTCACTATGTTAATGCGTGCAACGCCCAACATTCAGGGGGCCATTGCGAGCGCTGTCGCCTATTCTCCAAATGGTCTTTCTCCTGCCTCAGTCGGGTTCGGAATGGGCGTTATGTTTGCACTCATGGTGATCATTATATGTTTCGTCCTCGGCCACGCGTTCTGGTGGGCATCAAAGCGATAACTGGGATGGGCATGTGTTTCCGTCTTTACTGGCGGCAAGTACGCCACAATAGCCAACAAGGTGTATCTACAGTGAAAAATAATATCCGGGTTTTGCGTGCTGAACGACGTTGGACACAGGCTGATCTTGCAACGCAGCTTGGCGTTTCAAGAAATTCCGTCAATGCAATTGAAAATGGAAAATACGATCCATCACTGCCTCTGGCATTCCGAATTGCGCGATTGTTTGACCAACCTGTTGAAGACATATTTGAAGAGGAAGATGTAGAGGTATAGTAGATAAACACGTTTTCGATCGCATAAAAAGGGGGCTACACCAGTGTGTAGCCCCTTAGTTTTGGAGTAGTCCGGCTGGAGCCAAGTCAGCCGGTTACGGCCACTTTCTGCGTCAGCTCTGCAGAAAATGGCAGCTGCCCCATAGAAGACAGGGAGGAAGAAGACATACTCGAAACAGACTCCCCCACCAGGGCCAGCATTGGTGCGTTTCCATCAATTGCACTGACAAACTGGGCTGCCGTGCCAATGGTCGCATTGATAATAACCCGCTCAGGCCGTCCGGCATTAGCCACCAGAACAGCAGGCAAGTCAGATGAAAAACCAGCGTCAGTGATGCTGGCGAGAATTTCACCCAGATTTTTCCGGGCCATGTAAAGGGCAACAGTGCCGCCGGTTAACAGGGCTTTCCAGTCGGCACTATCTGCCGCAAGATTAGGGCCTGTCTGGGCGGTCATGAAGGTGATGCGCCGTGCCACACCGCGGTGAGTGAGCGGCAGGCCTGCGTCTGCAGCGGCCGCGCTGGCTGCTGTCACGCCTGGGATTACTTCATAAGGCACACCAGCTTCTTTTAGGGCTTCCAGCTCTTCACCGCCGCGGCCAAAAATGAAAGGGTCGCCACATTTCAGGCGCACTATCGTGTGGCCCTGTTTGGCAAGGTTCACCAGTGTTCTATTGATAAACTGTTGGGAGGCAGAGGCCTTGCCACAGCGTTTGCCAACGGCAATCAGGCGGGCATCCTTGCGGGCAAAGGTAAGTATTTCCGGGTCCACCAACGCATCATGCAATACCACATCAGCGGCTTGCAGGGCTTTCAGGCCAGCAAGGGTCATCAGGTCGGCACGTCCGGGGCCAGCACCCACAAGGGTGACAATGCCCATTGTCTTTTTGTCGTCAGGCTGCATTGCGTTTGTCTTCTTTCTTGGCTTCTGGCTGGCTTTCTTTGGCCAGTATATTTTTAAGTTCGGGGATGCAGGAGCCGCAGTTGGTGCCGGCACAAAGCTGGGCGCCAATTTCCTGTGTTGTGGTGCATTTGCCCGAGCGCACGGCTTCTGCGATATCATTATAGCCCACCCCAAAGCAGGAGCAGATGGTGGGGCCGGGGTCTGCCATGGCACCTCGTCCACGGCCTGCCAGCAGGGTTTGGCGATCCTGCGGGGAAAGCTCGTCCTGACCGAACAGATCGGCTAGCCAGTTCAGGTTAACGGCTTTCAGGGCTGGGCCAGAGAACAGAATGGCTTCCAGTTTGCCATCTTTGATGGCGGCAGCGCGGACTGCACCCGTGCAGGTGTCGATATATTCCATCCAGTCGCCCTGATCTGTTTTGATCAGCTTAATCAGCTCATGCCCCATTTCCAGCGTCGAGGCCCCGTCACTTGCGACCTTCATCAGGGTGCAATGCTCCATCAGGGTTTTGGTCCAGTAAATATGGTGCTGCACTGTCAGGTCTTGTCTCGTAAGCATGATAGCCTTCCACGGCATGGTCTTTGGGCTAACACTCACTGGCGTGCTTTTAAAGGCAGGTTGTTTGGAGAAGGGGTCCACAGTCTGTGAAACCAGTTCCCCCACCACCGCTTTTGACGCATATTTGCCAGACCAGTGCATGGGCAGGAACACTTCGTCCTTCATTTGGTTGGCGGTGAGGCGCACACGGGCGATATAGCGGCCATGATCACTTTTGATTTCGGCGAAACCGCCATCCACCAGGCCATATTTGAGGGCATCTTCCGGGTTGACCTCCAGAAGGGCTTCCGGCCTGTGGCCGTTCAACTTGGGGGCAAGGGCAGTGCGGGTCATGGTGTGCCACTGGTCGCGGTAGCGGCCTGTGTTCAAAAGAAGAGGATAGGCTTTATCTGTTTCATGGCCCAGTTTGGTATGTTCCACTGGCACCATGTTGGCTTTGCCATTTTCTGTGAAGAATTTGCCGTCGCCAAACAGACGCTCTGTGGAGCTTTGTTTTAAGGTGCAAGGCCATTTTGTGGGCTCAAGGTCATCATAGTCAGCATGGCTGATGCCGTTCAGGCCGCTGATGTCAAAATCCCTTTTGCCATAGTTTTCAAAGCCGGAAAGGGCAGCATATTCACTGAATATTTCAGAGGCATGCTCATAATTAAACTGGTCTTCCCAGCCCATCTTCCCGGCCACTTCACACATGATTTGCCAATCAGGTTTCGCTTGGCCCATAGGGGGCAGGAAAGCCCGCTGGCGGGAAATGGTGCGATCTGAATTAGTAACAGTGCCGTCTTTCTCGCTCCAGCCAGTGGCGGGCAGTCGAATATGAGCGAAATCAAGCGTGTCGGTGCTATCCACACAATCAGAAACAATCACAAGAGGGCATTTTTTCAGCGCTTCCCGCACACGGGAGGCTTTTGGCATGCTCACGGCCGGGTTTGTGGCCATAATCCAGATAGCTTTGATCTTGCCTGAGTGCACGGCTTCAAACATGTCGACGGCACGCTTGCCTTCTTCGCTCGCCATATTGGGTGCCCCCCAAAAGCGCCCAACTCTGTCCACTTCCTCCGGGCTGAAACCCATGTGAACGGCCAGCATGTTAGCCAACCCACCGACTTCGCGGCCGCCCATGGCGTTTGGTTGGCCAGTGACAGAAAAGGGACCCATACCCGGTTTGCCGATGCGGCCAGTGCCCAGATGGCAGTTGATGATGGCATTCACTCTGTCTGTGCCATTATGGGCCTGATTAACACCCTGGGAGAAAACGGTGACGACTTTTTCTGTGCTACTGAAGAGGTCAAAGAATGCTTTGACCTCTTCAGTAATGCCGCGTTCTTTGGCGGCAGTTTCAAGCAGGCTTGTGTCCCTCACAGCTGCTTTGATGGTCTCGTCATAGTTTTCTACAAATTGACGCGTATAATCGGTTGGTGATTGCCCCGTTTCATGCAGATGGTGCAACAGGCCATTGAATAGCAACACGTCGCCATCCGGCATGATGGGGATATGCAAATCTGCGATATCGCAGGTGTCAGTGCGGCGTGGGTCTATCACTACAACCTTGGTGCCGCGTTTTTCTTTCGCGGCCTTAAGGCGTTGGAAGAGCACAGGGTGGCACCAGGCGAGGTTTGACCCCACAAGCACGACAAGGTCGGCTTCCTCCAGGTCAGTATAATTGCCGGGCACGGTATCGCTGCCGAAGGCACGTTTGTGCCCTGCCACAGTGGAGGCCATACAGAGCCGGGAATTGGTGTCGATATTGGCGGAACCAATGAAACCTTTCATCAGCTTGTTGGAGATATAATAATCTTCAGTGAGAAGCTGGCCCGAAACATAAAAGGCAACAGAATCAGGGCCATGCTCTTCAATGCAGCCCTGAAGGCCTGCAGCCACGGCGCTTGTGGCTGTTTCCCAGTCACAGGCTCTGCCATTGATGCTCGGCTCCAGAAGACGGGTTTCCGGCTTCAGGGTTTCCGCCAGAGCAGAGCCTTTTGAGCACAGTCTGCCCAGATTGGAGGGATGATCAGGGTCACCTTTTACAGTAACCCCTGTTTCGGTTTTGGTAACCAGTACACCGCATCCAACACCGCAGTAAGGGCATGTTGTTTTCACTGTGCTCATGGGCTGTGTCTCCCTTATTCTGCTGCAGTTACAGCCTGAGAAGAAGAGAGGGCGAGATAGATGGTATCTTCTCGCACATCCACGGGAATGACGGGTGTACAGCCGTGATCAGGGCCCTTCACTTCGCCAGTGTCCAGGCTGATCACCCAGTTGTGCAGAGGGCAGGTGACATAATCGCCGTGCACAATACCTTCCGAGAGAGGCCCTTTTTTGTGAGGGCACTGGTTTTTCAGTGCCTTGATTTCATTTTTACCTGTACGGAAGATGGCGATTTCACCCTGGGCAGACATAACCCTGCGTGAGCCTTGCACCGGCACATCTTCCACTTTGGCAACAGCTACCCAATTCAATGCTTTATCCATGATCAGTTCACCTGTTCCAGCTGTTTAAATTCATGTGCATCCACGTCGCCTGAGGCGCGTTCGGCCCATGGGTCGTTCTGACTATCTTTCTGGCTGAGGAGGAAGCGTTCTTTCAGTTCTTCCCGGCCTTCAGGGTCATCAAGGAGGCGTTTTTTCACATAATCGAGGCCAACACGCTCAATCCAGGGGGCTGTTCGCTCCAGATACCAGGCGTCCTCGCGGTACAGCTGAACAAAGGCCATGGAATAATCTAGGGCTTCTTCTTCGGTGGCAACTTTGCATAACAGGTCTGTTGCCCGCACATGAATGCCGCCATTACCGCCGACATGCAGTTCATACCCGGAATCTACACAGACAACGCCGAAATCCTTAATGGTGGCTTCTGCGCAGTTTCGTGGGCAGCCTGAAACTGCCATTTTGAACTTGTGTGGCATCCAGCTGCCCCAGGTGGCGCGTTCAAGCTTTACACCAAGGCCTGTGCTGTCCTGTGTGCCAAAACGGCACCAGTCAGAGCCCACACATGTTTTAACGGTTCTGAGCGATTTGCCATAAGCATGGCCCGATACCATGCCGGCGTTGTTCAGGTCCATCCAGACAGCTGGCAGGTCTTCCTTCTTGACGCCTAAAAGGTCAATCCGCTGTCCCCCCGTTACTTTTACGGTCGGAATATCAAACTTATCAGCCACATCTGCGATGGCACGCAGCTCATTAGCGGTCGTCAGGCCACCCCACATCCGTGGAATCACGGAATAGGTGCCATCTTTCTGGATATTGGCGTGGACACGCTCGTTAATGAAGCGCGACCGGCCATCATCCACATACTCACCAGGCCATGCACACAGGAGGTAATAATTCACCGCAGGGCGGCAGCTGTGGCAGCCTTCTGGTGTGGTCCACTCCAGTTCCTGATACACATCAGGGATAGATTTGATGTTCTTGGCAACAATAAGCCTGCGCACATCATCGTGCGTAAGATGCGTGCAGCCGCACATGGGTTTGGGACCTGTATCCGCGACATAATCATCACCCAGTGTCAGGCCGATCAACTGTTCCACCAGGCCCGTACAGGTGCCGCAGGAAGAAGAAGCCTTTGTATGGGCCCGAACCTCATCCAGTGTGGAGAGGCCGTTCTCTGTTATCGCGTTGGTGATGTCGCTTTTACATACCCCGTTGCAGCCGCAGATTTCCGCATCACCGGGAAGGGCTGCAACGGCCTTAAAAGGGTCTGCATCGATCCCTCCTTCAAAGCCTTGACCGAAGATCATTGTGTCTCTCACTTCTGAGATATCTTCGCCGTCCTTCAGCATCTGGAAATACCAGGAGCCATCAGCGGTATCGCCATACAGCACCGCCCCGATGATTCTGTCGTCCTTGATTACAAGGCGTTTATAAACACCACGGGCAGCATCACGGAAAACAATGTCTTCCGTGCCTTCCCCACCGGAGAAATCCCCGGCAGAGAAGAGGTCAATGCCCGTTACTTTCAATTTCGTGGAAAGGATGGAGCCTTTGTAGCCAGGGTTTTCCACACTTGCCAGCGCATCAGCCAGCACCTTGGACATATCCCAGATAGGTGCCACAAGGCCGTAGCAGATGCCCCGGTGTTCCACACATTCCCCAATGGCCAGAATATCCTCGTTAGAGGTGACCATATTATCATTTACCAGAATGCCGCGTCCTGTCTCCAGCCCGTGGGATTTGGCAAGCCATGTGTTTGGCCTAATACCAACCGCCATAACCACCAGGTCAGCATCAAAGGAGCGGCCATCGTTCAGCTTCACAGCTTCCACGCGTTTGTCACCAATGATCTCGCTGGTGTTGGCGCCTGTCACCACGTGGATATCGCGGTGGGCCAACTCGTTTTTGAGGAGGTTCCCGGCGGCACTATCAAGCTGGCGTTCCATCAGGTGGTCAGCCAGATGAATAACGGTCACACGCATGCCAAGGGTGGAAAGGCCGTAAGCTGCTTCCAGCCCCAAAAGGCCACCGCCGATAACCACAGCATTTTGCCGTGTTTTCGAGGCATCGATCATGGATTCCACATCGCCCATATCGCGGAAGGTGATCACACCTTCCAGCTTATGGCCAGGCACCGGAATAATGATGGGTTCGGACCCTGTAGCCAGCAGAAGCTTGTCATATTGAATAACGCGCCCCTTGGCGGAGGTAACTGTTTTCTTCTTCTGATCCAAGCCTACAATAGGGTCACCGGCATAGAGCGTGATGTCATGCTCTTCATACCAGTCCCAATCGTTGAGGATGATATCTTCAAATTCTTTCTCACCCGCAAGAAGAGGGGAAAGCATGATACGGTTATAGTTCAGCCTTGGTTCCGCACCAAATACTGTAATATCATATGTATCTGGGGCGCGTTTTAGCAGTTCTTCGAGCGTGCGCATACCGGCCATGCCGTTGCCAATGACTACAAGCTGAGGTTTCTGTTGAGTACTCATGTGGTACCTCTCTACTCCATTTTTATCCAATGAAACGAGAGGGAAAGATAACTATGCCCGGCGTACTTATTAAATAATAAGCCTCGCTACATTGGACATCGTTATCCTTATGAGAGGCCCTTCTTTGGGCCAGGCGGCAGAGCTGTGCCGCATCTGGAGTACTGTTTAGCAAAAGATATGCCAGAGGCAAGCTTTTTTTTATAAATGGCGGAAAACCGGGCTTCGCCCCCGTATAGAGGAATTTCAAATTTTATTGACGCTTCATTATTTGATTAATAAATAGGCGCTGATTAAAAAACAAACAAAAACGACTATTGCTTTTTCATCATTTTTAGGGTTAGAAAGCGCCAAATTTCAGCAAGGCCTTGGATTCCCTTCTTGTTAAAAAGAGATGTTCCATTTGGCATAGGTTTTGCTTGATATGCAGAAAGCTGCCGCAGAAGGTGGCCCGCGATACCGATCCAATGGAGGGTCGAAAAAGCAGTGCTGCAGTGTGCCTCCCCACCTTTAAACAGGTAAGCACTCTGCAGCTGTTTTTTAGGCTTCCGAAGATAATAGAATCGGTACGTATATTTTCGGAAGCATCATGACACAGTATTTATTTTGGAGATCATCATGCGACCGTCTGATATCAAAAACAGATTACTCTCCCCTTTAAGCCGCACTCTGGTTGCTGCTTCGCTGGTTGCTGCCAGCTTCCTGCCTGCCAGCGCCGAGATGCTGGATTTAGAGAAAGACGAGCTGAAATTCGGATTTATTAAACTTACTGATATGGCACCTCTCGCGATTGCTTATGAAAAAGGTTTTTTTGAAGATGAAGGCTTGTACGTGACTCTGGAAGCACAGGCGAACTGGAAGGTGCTTCTGGACGGCGTGATCTCTGGTGAACTGGACGGAGCACATATGCTGGCGGGTCAGCCGCTTGGGGCAACAATTGGTTTCGGTACCAAAGCCCACATCATTACAGCTTTCTCAATGGATTTGAATGGTAACGGCATCACCGTTTCCAACGCCATTTGGGATGAAATGAAGCAATATGTGCCAAAGGATGAAGAGGGAAAACCTGTTCACCCTATCAAAGCGGATGCATTGAAGCCTGTTGTTGAGAAATACCGCGCTGAAGGCAAGCCGTTTAAAATGGGTATGGTGTTTCCGGTTTCCACACACAATTATGAACTGCGTTACTGGCTGGCCGCGGGTGGCATGAACCCTGGCTATTACAGCAAGGATGATATCACAGGCCAAATCTCCGCAGATGTGCTTTTGTCTGTGACACCTCCACCTCAAATGCCTGCCACTATGGAAGCGGGTACTATTTATGGTTACTGCGTGGGTGAGCCATGGAACCAGCAAGCTGTGTTTAAAGGTGTTGGTGTACCGGTGGTTACGGATTATGAAATCTGGAAAAATAACCCCGAAAAAGTGTTTGGTGTTTCCAACGAATGGGCTGAACAGAACCCAAACACACACCTGGCTGTTGTGAAAGC
>JBNKGK010000071.1:0-12268 GCA_050289785.1 Kordiimonas sp. | reverse complement strand
TGCATGTAAGTGATGATACGCTACGTCAGGCTTTCAGTCAGTTCGGTGGTGTGAAACGCCGTTTCACCAAAACTGGCGTTGTAAACGATATCACCATTATTGATGATTATGGCCACCACCCTGTGGAGATTGCTGCGGCTTTGAAGGCGGCACGGGATTCCTATGACCAGAAGGTGATTGCAGTTGTTCAGCCGCACCGCTACACACGGCTGCACAGCCTGTTTGAGGAATTTTGTACCTGTTTCAATGATGCAGATGTGGTGCTGGTCGCGCCTGTTTATGAGGCGGGGGAACAGCCTATTGAGGGTGCAGACCGAGACAGTCTTGTGGACGGTTTGAATGCGCATGGCCACAGGCTGGCTGAAGCGCTGGGGGGTGAACAGGCTTTGGCAGTTGCAGTGGCAAGGCATGCCGCGCCTGGTGATGTCGTGGTTTGTTTGGGGGCTGGTTCTATCAGCAAGTGGGCAAATGACCTTCCGGGTCTTTTAGAAAAAGAGGTGTGATAAAATGACACAAACTCATATCCATTTTCAGTTTATTGACCGTCTGCCGCATGTGCGTGGACGCTTGGTTGAAAACGCGCCGCTTTCGCGCCTGAGCTGGTTTCGCACAGGGGGCACGGCTGATGCCCTTTTTGAACCAGCTGATGAAAAAGATCTGATCACCTTTCTGCGTCATGTGCCGAGTGATATTCCCATCACGGTCATTGGCGGGGGATCAAATCTTTTGGTGCGTGACGGCGGTGTTGAAGGGGTTGTTATTCGCCTGGGCAGAGCATTTTCTGAAATTACAGTGTCGGGTGATATGGTGAAAGCAGGGGCAGGGGCAATGGATGCACATGTTGCCAAGGCTGCTGCCAAAGCTGGTCTGACAGGCCTGGAATTTCTGGTGGGCATTCCCGGTACCATTGGCGGTGCCCTGAAAATGAATGCCGGTGCCTATGGAACCGAAATCAAAGATGTACTTCTGCATGCTCATGCTGTGGATCGTTATGGGCATGTCACCGAGCTTGAAAATGAAGATTTTCATTATGGCTACCGATCTTGCAAAATTCAAAAGGGATTGATTTTGCTGAGTGGTTTCTTGCGGGGTCATACAGATAAACATGGTAAAGCCGAAGAGCGTATGGCTGAAATCATGTCAGAGCGGCAGGTAACCCAACCCATTGGCACCAGAACTGGGGGCAGTACCTTCAAAAATCCGGAAGGGATGAAAGCTTGGGAGCTGGTGGAGAAGGCTGGTTGCCGTGGCCTACGCATCGGCGATGCCCAGATTTCTGAAAAACACTGTAATTTCATGATCAATCATGGTGAGGCAACAGCGGCCGATATTGAAAGTCTGGGTGAAAAGGTCCGCAAGCGCGTGAAAAATGCCACCGGCGTTGAGCTTGAGTGGGAAATTCAGATTATCGGTATGCCGCTTGATGGGGGGCCGGCGTAATGATGGCAGCGCTACGGCAGTATCGGTTGTTATGGCTTTCCGCCCTGATGGCAGGCATTGCCGCTGTGTATCTGTTGTGGCTGGCACCTGTTGTTGAAGAATGGACGCTGGACCGCACACGCGATGCGGGCTTTGTGTTAACAGAGCTGAATATCGATGGTGTGGAGAGAAGCCGCCGCTCTGACGTGCTGGCAGCCCTGGATGTAGATAACGGCATGCCTATGTTTGCCATTAATCTAGCGCGTATTCAAAACCAGCTTGAGGCTTTGCCATGGGTCAAGCAGGCGGAAGTAACACGTACCTTGCCGGGTAAGCTGAATATCCGCCTGCATGAGCGTCACCCCTATGCCTTATGGCAGGAAGAGGGGAAGGTGTGGTTGATCGACCCTGAAGGGGAAGTGATCACCAATAAAGGCCTTGCGGATTTCACCCACCTTATGCTTGTGGTGGGTAAAAGTGCCCAGAAAAATGTAGTGTATTTGCAGACCATGCTGGAAGAGTTTCCTGAACTGATGGCGCGTGTCAAAACAGCAGTGCGGGTTGGAGAGCGGCGCTGGGATCTGGTTTTTGATAATGGAGCGCGGCTGAAATTACCAGAAGATGACCCATTAACTCATAGAAGCAGTAAGGCTTGGGAAAAGTTTGCAGAGTTGCAGACAAGCCATAACCTTCTGGCGCGGGAAATTAGTGTCATTGATATGCGCCAGAGTGGCAGAATGATTTTGCGAGTTACCCCGGATGGCCATAAAAGAATGGCCGCTGATGAACGTGATACATAAGAAAGCCGGATAAGAATAATGAAATCGGTTGCACCAAAACAGGAAGGATTGATAACAGCCCTTGATATCGGGTCTGCCAAGGTTGCGTGCGTCATTGCTGATGTAGATGCTGAAGGGCATATCACGGTGCGGGGTGTGGGTAACAGGGCCTGCAACGGTGGTGTTGTAGGCGGTGCCGTTGTTGATATGACGGCGACAGAACGGGCCATCAGGGCGTCTGTTGACCAGGCCGAAAAAATGGCTGGCGTTACAGTGAGTGATGTCTGGCTTACTTTTTCTGGCGGCAACCCGAAAAGCACCATTGTGGAAGCACAGGTGGATGTGACAGAGCATGCCGTTAGTCAGGCTGATCTGGACAGGGCAATTGCGGAAGCCAAGGGTAAAGCCGAGCTGGATGGGGCCAGCCTGTTGCATATCTTCCCAGCAGCTTATGGGCTGGACGGTGTGTTTGGTACCAAGCCGCCCATTGGCCTTTACGGGAAAAAGCTGGCAGTTGCCCTGCACATGATTACGGCTGAAGCCGGGCCGCTTCAAAACCTTCAGACATGCGTGCGCAGGGCGCATTTGAATGTGGCGGGCATTGTGGCAACGCCTTTTGCTTCGGGGCTTGCAACTCTTGTTGAAGATGAAATGAAAATGGGAGCTGCCTGTGTTGATATTGGCGGGGGAACCACCAGCATTTCAGTGTTTGCCCAGGGGGCACTTGTGCATGCAGAGGTTTTCCCTGTGGGCGGAGAGCAGATTACAGAACAGGTTGCTCGCGCACTATTGACCCCTTTTGATCAGGCAGAACGCCTGAAAACATTCAGTGGGGCCGCTATTGTTGATAGTGTGGACGAGCGGATTGAGCTTGAAGTGCCGCAAGTGGGTGAGACAGGTGATGACAGCATTGCCCGGCTCCCGAAACGGAATTTGACGGCCGTCATGCAGAAAGAGCTGGAACTGCTTTTTTCAACAGTTGGTGACAGGCTGGATGCATCTGGCTTTTCGGGTGTGACAGGCAGACGTGTTGTTGTAACCGGAGGAACAAGTCAATCAGAGCGCCTGCGTGACCTAGCTTCGCAAATACTGGGCAGGCAGGTGCGCATTGGGAGGCCTGAGGTGGTGAGCGGCTTACCACAGGCTGCGCAAAATCCTACTTTTTCTGCTGCGGTTGGATTGTTGCTTTACGTGGCACGTCGGCCTGTGCAGGATATGCATGAACAAGGGCAATCAGATAGAACAAAAATATCTGGAGACACATCATGGAAGCGGCTTTCGAGTTGGTTGAAAGCTAATTTTTAATTTTAATGGCCATCAAGGCGTGATCTGCTGGTAACGGGCAAAAAGGCAGGTTAGAAAGGTTCAAACGGAGGTATCGGGCATGTCTATAGATTTTGGAAACACTGAACTAACAGAACTCACACCAAAGATTGCGGTTATTGGTGTTGGTGGTGCTGGCTGTAATGCCGTGAATAACATGATCCGGGCCCAGCTCCAGGGTGTGGACTTTATTGTGGCAAACACCGATGCACAATCCCTTGCCAATGCGGAGGCTGATAACAGAGTTCAGCTCGGTGTTGAGATTACACAGGGGCTTGGTGCCGGGGCGCAGCCGAAAGTAGGGCAGGCTGCTGCAGAAGAAGCCTGTGATACCATCGATGAAGTGTTAAACGGTTGCCATATGGCCTTCGTGACGGCGGGTATGGGCGGTGGAACGGGGACAGGAGCAGCCCCTGTTATTGCACGTCGTGCCAGGGAAAAAGGCATCCTGACCGTTGGTGTTGTGACAAGGCCTTTCCATTTTGAGGGTGGCCGCCGGATGAAAATTGCCGATGCAGGTATTCAGGAACTGGCCCAGCATGTTGATACCCTGATCATCATTCCTAATCAGAACCTGTTCCGTGTAGCCAATGAGCGCACTACTTTTGCCGATGCGTTTAAAATGGCAGACGAAGTGCTGCACTCAGGCGTTCGTGGCGTGACAGACCTTATGGTGATGCCTGGCCTCATCAACCTCGATTTTGCGGATGTTCGCACTGTGATGTCTGAAATGGGCAAAGCCATGATGGGCACAGGTGAAGCTGAGGGTGAGAACAGGGCGCAGGAAGCTGCGGCGGCTGCTATCTCTAACCCACTTCTTGAGGAAGCCTCCCTTAAAGGCGCTCGCGGTGTGATTATTAACGTAACAGGCGGCATGGATATGACCCTCTATGAGGTTGATGAAGCCGTGAATATGGTTCGTGAGCAGGCGGACCCTGATGCCCTTATCGTGTTTGGTTCAGCCTTTAGCCCTGATCTGGAAGGCACATTACGCGTTTCTGTTGTGGCAACAGGGATTGAAGGCGGTGAAGGCTATCAAGGGCTTGCACCCGCTCCTGTTCGTGAAAAAGCACCAGAGGCTGTAGGCGAAGCGGAAGCCTCCGAGCCTGATGAAGTAGCTGATGAAGCACCTGTTTCCGGGGCTGAAGAAGCGGATGCGTCAGAAGCAGAGGAAGAGATTGCTGTTGACACAGAAGAACGGCAGGAAGAGAAGCCCTTTTCCCTGAATGTGCCTTCGTCAGAAGATGATACGCAGGAAGAAGAAGCTGTTGAAGATGATATCGAGGCTCAGGCTGTGGCTGCACAGGGCGACGATGCATTTGTTGCCCCTCCGGCTATGACGCCGAAAGCAAGCCAGCCCTCTTTCAAGCAGGCCGATATTTTTCAGGAGGCTGCTTATGCGAGCGGGCCGAAGGAAAAAGAAGCAGCGGCCCCCGTGCAGGAAGCGCCGAAGAAAGCCATTGAGCCTCAGAAACGCAGCCTGTTTCAGTTGATGACGGCAGGCTTGCGGGGTGATGACACAACGGTGCCACCTGTGCAACATGCGGAACCTGCGAACGAGGTTGCTGAGCCGAAGAAAGAAGCTTCTCTGGGCGGTGTGACAGCCGAAGAACGGCCTGCACCAGCAGCGTCTAAAGATCAGCAGGATATGATCCCCAGCTTCTTAAGGCGTCAGCAAAACTGACGAATAGAGAAAGACAGATCAAGAAAAAGCTGGGCCATAATAGCCCGGCTTTTTTGTTGCCTACTGTTGCCAGCGCTTGGTGGCCTCATCATCTTCTGTTTTGGCTTCCACCCATTTGGCACCGGATGATGTCTCTTCCTTTTTCCAAAAAGGGGCCTGAGTTTTGAGAAAATCCATCAGAAATTCGGCAGCATCAAAGGCGGCTTTTCTGTGTTTGCTCGCTGTTATCACCAGAACAATATTGTCACCGGGGAGAAGCTTACCATAACGGTGGACGACCCGGCATGCAGACAGGGGCCAGCGCTCTTCCGCTTCACTGGCAATGCGCTGTAGTTCGGCCTCGGTCATGGCTGGGTAATGTTCCAGTGTCATGGATTGCAAGGTACCGTTCACATCTCTCACTGTACCGGTGAAGGTGACATAAGCCCCGGCATCTGTTCGCTGATGTTTCAGGCCGTTCAGCTCCTGGCCCGTATCGAAATCTTCTTCCTGCACAGAGACAGAGGCCATTTTATCCTCCCGTTACAGGCGGGAAAATAGCCACTTCATCCTCATTGCTAACGGCATGATCACGTTTGGCATAAACCTGATTAACAGCGACACGCAACATCTGGGTATTGGAAAGCGCAGACTGGTATGTGCTGCCCAGTGTTATGAGATAATCAATAAGGGCGCCAACGGTTTCAACATCAGCGGGAATGTTCAGTTCTTCTTCAGCTTTTCCGAGGCGTTCACGCACTTGAGAGAAGTAAACAAGTTTCATGGTGTTACACCATGTGTTTCAGGCCAGCACGAAGATAGTCATAGCCAGTATATAAGGTGAGCACCGCAGCAACCCACAAGGAGATAAGGCCAACTTCAAGGGCTGGCAGGCCGACATCCCTGCCGCCATCTACCCAGCATAGAGCACCAAGGGCGATCATCTGCACGGTGGTTTTCCATTTTGCAAGCATGGTCACGGGAACGCTTACCTGAATGCCAGCTAGAAATTCCCTGAGGCCAGAGACCAGCAGTTCCCGGCACATGATTATAACAGCTGCAATAACATGAACACCTGTCACCCACTGCTCAGCAACCACCATAATGATGATAGCTGCCACCATCAGCTTGTCTGCAATAGGGTCAAGAAATACACCAATTTTCGAAACGCTGCCTGTGGCTCTGGCCAGATAGCCATCAAAGAAATCGGTAATTCCAGCCAGCGTGAACAGCACAAAAGCCATATGGCTGCCAAAAGGCTGCTCGAGAAAGAAAGAAGCGATAAGAACCGGTATCACGAGAATACGTGACATGGTGAGTATGTTTGGTAGCGTCCACATGATGAAATACAGTTATACCCTCAAAATTCAGGCAACCATAGCCTATTCCGTTTAGGCGTCAACAATTGTCGTAGGGTAACAGCTTTTAGCTGTGAAAATAATCATATATCTGCTGGGCGGTGGCCTTTGAAATGCCTTCGACATTTTCCAGATCACGCACATCAGCCCCTGTAACAGCCTTAGCTGAACCAAAATGGTGCAAGAGGGCTTTTTTTCGTTTGGGGCCAATACCCGGAATTTCGTCGAGGGGTGACTTTTTAATATCCCCGGCTCTTTTGCTGCGGTGGCTGCCAATGGCGAAGCGGTGGGCCTCATCCCGTAACCTTTGCAGATAGTATAACACCGGATCAGTGGGGGGCAGGGTGAAGGTTTGCCTTCCTGCCATATGGAACTGTTCCCTGCCAGCGTTTCGGTCAGGGCCTTTGGAGATGGCAACAAAAGGCATGTTTTCTACACCAAGTTCAGCCAGTGTTTCCTGCACGGCAGAAAGCTGGCCTTTGCCGCCATCAATCAACAGCAGGTCTGGCCATTGCCCCCGTTCCCGCGTGGCATCTTCTTTCATGAGCCGGGAGAAACGCCTGTGCATCACCTCGCGCATCATGCCAAAATCATCACCGGCGGTTATCTCTTCTGATTTGATGTTGAACTTTCGATAGCTGTTTTTCATGAAGCCATCGGGCCCGGCTACAATCATGCCGCCAATGGCATTAGTGCCCTGGATATGGCTGTTGTCATACACTTCTATGCGCGAGGGACGCTCCTCAAGATCGAAAAGATCGGCAACGCCGTCTAGCAGGCGGGCTTGGCTGGCCGCTTCTGCCAAATTGCGTTCAATAGCTTCTTTGGCGTTGCGGCGTGCCTCGGCAACCACATCCGCTTTTTTGCCTTTTTGCGGTACCACAAGCTCCACTTTCCGGCCCATGCGTTCACTGAGAGCAGCGGCCATCAGGCTTTTGTCCTCAATTGCATGAGACAGCAGGATCAGTTTGGGGGCGGGCTTGTTATCATAGAACTGGGCAATAAAAGCAGCCAACACATCCTCAAGCCTATCGGCCTTGTCATGCCGGGGGAAATAAGCCCTATGGCCCCAGTTCTGTCCGGCGCGGAAAAAGAAGACCTGTATGCCAATATGGCCTGCCACTTCTTCAGCCGCAATCACATCAGCTTCATCCACCATGGCATTCACCATGGATTGGTGGCTTTGTATCTGGGTGAGGGCATTCAGCCTGTCCCGGAACACGGCAGCGGTTTCAAAGTCCAGCTCTTTACTAGCGGCCTGCATGGCCTCAGCAAATTTCTTCTGTATTTTGGTGGTGCGCCCTTCAAGAAATGACTGTGTTTCCTGCACCATCTCCGCATAATCGTCATCGCTAACTTTGCCCACACAGGGGCCAGAACAGCGTTTGATCTGATAAAGCAGGCATACCCTTGTGCGGCTTTCCAGTGTGGCATCTGTACAGGAGCGAAGCTGAAAGACTTTTTGCAGTGTATTCAGTGTGCGGTTCACCGCTGTTGTATTGGCGAAGGGGCCATAATATTGCCCTTTGTGGCGCCGTGCCCCCCTGTGTTTGCTGATCTGTGGCCATTTATGGTCTTCCCTTAGCAGAATGTAGGGGAAGGATTTGTCATCTTTTAGCAGCACATTAAACGGCGGTTTGAAGCGTTTGATCAGCGAAGCCTCTAAAAGAAGGGCTTCCGCTTCTGTGCGGGTGGTCACAAATATCATGGATCGTGTGTTGGAAACCATGCGCATCAGACGGTTCGTCAGTCTGTTTGGCTGGGTATAAGAGGTAATGCGATTTCGGATGCTTTTTGCTTTACCCACATAGAGAACATCACCATGCTCATCCAGCATCCGATATACACCCGGAGCTGTTGGGGCTGTCTTAAGATATTCTCGAATGATATCCAATCCGGATGTCAAAGTTGTGCCAGTCAATATTTGTTTCTCCAACGATTTATTACATTGTGGCCGAAATAAGCCTGCGAAATCAATGTGTCATGGAAGCTATTTTGATTCGCTAAAAAGATTTCCACCGAACCTGTGGATAACCTTGTGGGAAACTTGTGGTGTTGGAGAGCAACATGGCTGTAACACTTGGTTTCCTGCGGTTTGCCTAATTTTTGAGCAAAAATGTTAACTCATTGAAATTAAAAGAATTGTTTCAGGTCAACAGTAGATTTTTATATAAAATAAAAATGTCATCTTGTCTGGTAATAGCTCGTATGGCAGGCAGTGATTCGGTGTGCACAACTTACAGGGCTGGTTATGCAGTCATTACCGAAAAATACCAAATGTTACCAAAATGTTAAGGATGTCTGTGCTTTTCAATCTCGACACCAACGCTTGCGGCACCCTTTACAGCTTCGAGCTTTTCTACTTTTACCCGAGCGGCAATAACGCGGGTATCAATAAGGGCCATTGAGGCAATTTTTTCAGCGAGTGTTTCAACGAGATTGATATGCCCTTCAGACAAAATGCTCTGGATGCCGTTCACAATGTCGTTGTAGCAGACAACATTGTCTAACTGATCCTCATGGTGGGCTTCCGGTTCAAGAACGGACAAATCCACATTGATGCGTATTTTCTGTGTTGAACCTTTTTCATGATCCCATACACCGATCTCGGCCAGAGTTTCATAGTCGCGTACAAAAACATGACGCACTGAACGGGAGGCATCTGCATAGGGCAGGTGCAAAATGTTTGATTTTACTGTTGCGTCATCATGGGACATGTCGTTTAGCTCTTTTCAATATCGGGTGTTTGCCATGCAAGGTGCTGGCCGCCATCCACTGCTATCATTTGCCCGGTAACGGAGGGCGTCTCAAGCAGAAAACGCACGGTATTACAAATTTCTTGCAGTTGTGGGCCTCTTCCAAGAAGCACATTTGATGTTTCTTCAGTAAATGTTTCTTCATTTTGGTGAATGCTTTGGAGGGTTGGGCCAGGGCCAATGGCATTCACTCTTATCAGTGGGGCAAGGGCTTGTGCCATGGTTTGTGTAACAGTCCATAAGCCAGCCTTTGAGGTGGTGTATGACATATATTGCGGGTTTAGTTTCCATACCCGCTGGTCAATAATATTGATGACATTACCGGTTTGGTCTGCCGGTAAGGCTTTTGCGAAGGCCTGGGATAGCAAAACCGGGGCAAGAAAGTTAACCCGGTGATGGGCATACCAGTTATCTGCATCCAGCGAATGGATTGTGTCCTTTTTATAAAGAGAGGCATTATTAACAAGCGTGGTAAGGGGTGCTTGTAGTTGCTTGACCGCCTTTTCTATTAAGCCAGAGGCTTGTGCCTCATCATTCAGGTTTGCCTGAACTGCATATGCTGTCCCCCCAGCCCGTTTAATCTCTTGAACAGTATTTTGGGCATCCTCTTCAGAAGCGTTGTAATGCACTGCAACGCTGTAGCCTTGTTTGGCCAGGTCAAGGGCAATGGCGCTGCCAATGCGCTTTCCCGCACCTGTTACCAAGGCTGTTTTTATCGAAGTTTTATTCATTAGTTCATGCCCAGTGCCTGGGCGCTATCTGATGAACGAGTAAGATAAAACATATAGCCGCCATACATTGCTAGCATCACACAGCCCCATATTTTGCCGATATGTGCCCTGCGTAGGGAAAAAGGGAGCAATAAGAGGGAGGAACCGAACATCACCCAGAAATCAATGGAGAAGAAGCTGTCTGGTACAGGGATAGTGCCAAACAGCGATGAAACACCAATAATGCCGAGGATATTGAAGATGTTGGAGCCAATCACATTACCCACGGCTACATCGGAATGTCCTCTTATGGCGGCTGCAAGTGCTGTCATCAGTTCTGGCAGGCTGGTGCCAATGGCAACAAGCGTGAGGCCAATCACCGCCTCAGAGACACCAAAGCCGCGAGCAATGGTCACAGAACCGTTTACCAGCATATCGGCACCAAAGGAGAGCCCAAGCAAACCGCCTACCACCAACATGGTAGCAAAGCCGTAGCTATCAGGGTGTTCTGGCACGCCGTCTAGTTCTTCAAGCGGGTCAACAGCTTCTGGGGCATGCTTTGCCCGCATGGCTGAATAGCCCAGGAATGCAGTTAAGCCTGTAAGCAGAACCAGGCCTTGTGGCCATGCATAGGGGCCCATATAGGCCAAGCCAATAAAGAGCACAGAAGCCCCGAGCATTATGGTCATATTCTGGTTCAGTCGGGCAGCATTGCAAGCAAGGGGGGCGAGAAGGGCAGGCAGACCAATCACAAGTAGTATATTGGCAATGTTAGAACCCACCACATTGCCAAGAGCAAGAGTGGGTGCCCCCTTAAGAACGGCATCTATCCCAACCACCAGTTCAGGTGCAGAGGTGCCAAAAGCGACAACTGTCAGGCCTATGACCAAAGGCGAGACACCCGCTCTTTGAGCGATGGAGACAGCTCCCCTAACCAGAAAATCTCCCGCAAATATTAATAAAAGCAGGCCTGCGATAACCTGAACATATGCCATATAATATTAGCCTCATTAAACAACAGGCCAGCCCCTAACTGATGCTGGCCCGCTTTATGTTGGGTCTGTATAGGGTGTTTTCCAGTTTAGAGCAAAAAAAACTCAGTAGCCCTTTTCATGATTATACACATTGAGGGGATCTTGTCCGGCTTCGATGCGTTTAATATTTTCCAAGGCATAGGCTGCAGCCTGACTTGGCCGTGTACCTGCTGCAATGTGAGGGGTGACGAGTATTTTTTCATGGTCCCATGCAGGGTGCCTGTCTGAAAGAGGCTCTTCCGGAAAAACATCCAGTGTTGCTGCAGACATTGTGCCTTCATCCAGTGTGATCATAAGGTCGTCCAGATCAATCAGGCTACCTCTGCCTGCGTTGATGAGAGAAGCATAAGGAGGTAGATACGAGAGAGTTTCCTTATTTAAAAGGTTTCTTGTTTCCGCCGTCTCAGGGAGCAGGCACACAAGGATATCTGTAGCTGTTAGAAAGTCCTTTAGCTTTTCCCTGCCTGTATAGTGAGTTGTATTGTTTTCAGCCTCTTTTGGTGATGTGGACCAAGTGTTCACTTGATACCCAATTGGTCGAATGGCTTCTGCTGCGGCCTTTGCAAGGAAACCATAGCCTAGAAACCCGACCCGCAGTTCGTCAGCCTCTAAAACGCGGCGGTGTTTCCATATATGTTTGCGTTGATTAGCGATGAAATAGGGCATGCCTCGGTGATGCATCAACACATTCATTAGCACATATTCGGCCATTTCCTTTTTCAGTTGCTCGTTACCCATGCGGATGATGGGCACCTTTTTAGGTAGGTTAGGGTCTCTTGTCAGGTGGTCCACACCAGCCCCTAAGGAAAAAATTGCTTTGATATTGGGGTATTGGCGGAGAACAACGGCAGGGGCTCCCCAAACAAAAGCATAAGCGGGCCCATCGGATGGGTCCCCCCAATCAGGGTAGCTTCTGAAATCAACGGTGGGGTCAACACCCTTGAATGCCTGTTCCCATTTCGCGTGAGGAAAGCCTTCAAGATAAAAAAGAATACGAGTCATAATGCTGTCTCTGGTTTTAGGGTCATTTGCAGGGCAATATAAGCTAAAAGAGCGGAATGAAAAGCCGTTGAATTTGGCTAGCAGATCAGTCCATTCAATATGGCGTGGAAAATTCTTTGTCTTTCCCTTGCATTTTAGATGTTCTGGCCTTATGTTTCGCGCCTCGAATCAAAGGGCTTGCCTGTTGGCGAGTCAGTAAGCGGTGCCCGGTGCCTGTAGCTTTG
>JBNKGK010000070.1:0-12288 GCA_050289785.1 Kordiimonas sp. | reverse complement strand
GCGTTTCTGGCCTGGCATAAAAAGCTGGCACAGGCGGCGCAATAACAGCGCCCATTTCTGATAACCGCGCCATGCTCTGCAGGTGGCCGGTATGCAGTGGTGTCTCCCGCACCATCAGCACCAAACGGCGACGCTCTTTCAGCACCACGTCAGCGGCACGGCTCACCAGAGAACTGGTTATGCCTGTTGCAATTTCCCCCATGGTTTTAATGGAACAGGGCGCAACAAGCATGCCCATGGTCTTGTATGAACCACTGGCAATCGCGGCCCCAATGTCCTTGGCGGGATAAACAACATCCGCCAGTGCCTGTACTTCTTTCACAGAAAAGCTGGTTTCTTCAAGGATGGTTCGCTCACCCGCCTTGGAAATCACTAAATGCGTTTCCACATTCTGGGCTTTCAAAAGCTCTAGTGCCTTGATGCCATAAGCCACTCCACTGGCCCCAGTGATGGCAATAATCAACCTGTTTTTCCGAGTCTCAGCCACGCGCAATATTCTTTCAACGTTTTGGGCTTTTGCCTACACTTCATAAGTGCCCGAAGATACAGGCATAGTTGAAAAGCACAAAGCTTTTCCGTGACAATTTCGTGATATGATGTTCAAATAAACCGTTTTCAATTTCAACCAAAGGAGCGACGGGATGAATATTACTTCGCATGTAGACACTTTGAATACTAAACATGCTGAAATTGAGACTAACATCTCCCGAGAGGTGCACAGACCCCACCCAGACACGATGCGCCTGCAGCAGCTAAAACGACAGAAGCTGCGCCTGAAAGAAGAAATGGCGCGTTTTTCAACAAAACACTAAGAACCAAAATATAGCCTGAAATGATAAGGCGCGAGCCCGCTTGAGGCTCACGCCTTTTTTAATGTCTCAGAACCAGCCTTAAGCCTGTTCTTCCGACTTCTTTTCTTCAGAGCTGAAATTAGCAGCTTCCGCAGCAAGGCTTGTACCAAAATTTTCTGGTGCTGGTGCTGGTGCTTGCTCTTCTTCTACAGCCGTTTCTTCAACAACTGTTTCTTCAACACCTTCTTTTTCAGCCAATTTAGCCCGGCGAGCAGCAGCCAGGCCCACGGCCTCATCCAGTTCGATCTGCTTACACAAACCAAGGCCAACAGGGTCCTGCGGGCGAATGTGCTGAATATTCCAGTGAGAGCGCTCCCGAATTGCCTTAATGGTTGGCTTAGTAGTGCCAACAAGACGGCCAATCTGCAGATCACTCAGCTCAGGGTGATTGCGTACAAGCCACGCAATCGCATCAGGCTTATCCTGACGTTTGGAAACTGGTGTATAGCGCGGGCCTTTTGTCCGAGGCAATGCTTTCACCGCATCAACACTCAGTTTCAGGCTGCCAGAGGCGTCATCCTGACAACGGCTAATTTCGTCCCAGGTGAGTTGGCCATTAGCTGTCGGGTCTTGCCCCACAATATGCATCCCCACTGTTCCGTCAGCAATTCCTTGCACTTCAAGCTCATGCAAATCGCAGAAATCCGCAATTTGCCGGAATGTCAGTGCTGTATTATCCACCAACCACACGGCAGTGGCCATCGGCATCAAAGGCTGTGTCATCCTAAAATCCCTAACTTTCCCGCGAAACTATCATCTGGCCACCGGGCCAGAATTTTCCGCGAACCATATAGAAAGCCTCATCAGTCAGATAAACCATCCGGTTTACCTGCCCCGCACTCAAGATCAAATTATCCTGAAGGGGGGAGAGACGTTTCTCCCATAAGCCTTATTAACAGGTTGCTTTGCCCGTGTCACCGCGAATAACGCACATTTTCTAAAAATGCGATGCTTCCAGCACGATTTTACCCATGTGTCGGCTGGCATCCATGCGTTCATGGGCTTTTGCTACTTCTTCAAGCGGGAAAACACTATCCACCACCGGCAAAACCCGGCCTTTCTCCATCAAGGGCCAGACATGCGTGTGCAACGCCTGTGCAATACGCCCTTTAAACGCTGCATCCCGAGCCCTGAGCGTGCTGCCTGTCAGCGTCAGCCTGTTCAACAACACCGGCAGCATATTAAGAGAAACCTTTGGCCCTTGCTGGAAAGCAATAGAAACATGGCGGCCATCTGGCGCCAGCACTTTCAGGTTCCGATCAATATAATCACCGCCGATCATATCCAGCACTACATTAATGCCCTTGCCTTCAGTGGCCTCTTTCACCCGCTCCACAAAATCTTCTTCTTTATAATTGATCACGACATCAGCCCCCAACTTTGTGCAGAAGGCTGCTTTTTCAGCCGAGCCAACAGTGGTAATAACAGTCCCGCCAAACGCCTTGACCAACTGAATAGCGGTGGAGCCAATGCCGGATGAACCACCATGCACCAGCAGGCTTTCCCGTGCCTGCAGCCCCGCCCTGTCAAACAGGTTAGACCAAACGGTGAAATAGGTTTCAGGGATGGCTGCCGCCTGCGTGAAGCTGACACCCGCAGGCACAGGCAAAACAGTCTGCTCAGACGCTATGCAATACTCAGCATAGCCCCCACCTGTCACCAGTGCACAAACCTTATCGCCTTTTTTAAAGCTGGAAACACCTTCGCCAAGGGCAGCAATTTCCCCCGCCACTTCAAGCCCGGGAACATCAGAAGCGCCTGGAGGCGGCGGATAAAGGCCAATGCGTTGCATCACATCTGGCCGGTTCACCCCAGCAGCATAAACCCTGATCAGCACCTCACCAGCTTTGGGAGCCGGCCTTTCCCGCTCAGCGGGCGCCAGCACCTCAGGCCCCCCAAATTCTTTTATCTCGATTACTTTCATCATAGATGACATTCACTCCAACCTGTCCCATACTGTTAAGCATAGAGTGAGCCAAATAAAAGGAAAGCGGAGATAAAAATGGATTCGGATGATGCACCCCTTCGCAAAAACATACCTCTAAGCGAAGTGGAAAAAGAAGACCTTTCCACCATTAGTGTTGAAGAACTGGAAGAACGGGTTCAGCGCCTGGAGGCAGAAATCACCCGCACCAAAGCAGAGATCAAAGCCAAATCCGCCAGCAAAGCTGCCGCAGAAGCCTTTTTTAAGTCATAACGGTATCGAAACAAGAAAACGTGAGAGCGGTGGGGGAATACCGGCTCTCACGCTAGGTTGCCCGCCCTGATGGACGGGCTTCAGGGAGTATAGAGAGGCAGAAGATCAAGCTGCGCTTTTATGCTGCAGTTGCCTCGATTGTTTTCTGCTCATTGGCTGCAGAGCGAATCTTTATCTGCCGGGGTCTTTTATGCTCAGGGATAACCCGCTTAAGCGCAATCGTCAGTAAACCGTTTGCAATACCTGCATCACCCACCTGAATGGTATCTGCAAGCTCAAAGCGGCGCTCGAATGCACGTTTGGCAATACCGCGATGTAAGAACTTACGGCCTTCCACATCATCCTGCGCCTTACCGGCGACAAGAAGCGTACCTTCCTGAACGGTCACTGTAAGCTCCTCAGGGGAAAAACCCGCTACAGCCATGGTCACTTGGTAATCATCTTCGCTGACTTTCTCGATATTATAAGGCGGATAGCTGGCCGATGGGTCAGCATTTAGCGACGAATCAAGCAGTCTGTTCAGATGATCAAAGCCTACGCTGCTACGAAGTAGGGGTGAAAGATCGAAACTTCTCATGTCTATGTCCTCCTATGAAGCGACTAAATCTCAGGCCCACCAACCTTGGCTGGGCCACTGTTTCCGCCGGCCCCGCCTATGCAGCAACCGACTAGATTTTATGTAGGAACAGCGCTTTTTGCTTACAAGAGGCACAAACAAAAAAAGCGCCCATAGTGGGCGCCTTTTTCAAAAAAGAACTTATATAATAAGAACTTATTTCTTGAGAGAAAGTGAACCAAAACGCTTTTTAAAGCGAGCAACCTGGCCGCCTTCCATAACGTTACGGGTTCCCCCTGTCCACGCTGGGTGGGACTTAGGGTCAATCTCAAGTGTCAATGTGTCGCCTTCCGAACCCCAAGTAGAGCGGGTCTCAAAAGTCGTCCCATCTGTCATTACCACTTTGATTGTGTGGTACTCGGGATGAATTTCTGGTTTCATGGTCTTTATCTCCAAAAACGAGGCGTCCGTATAGGAGAAAGCGCACAATAATGCAAGGCTGTTTCTTCAGCTTTTTCAGAAACATGGAAAAATATAAATGGATGTTTGGAATAGCAGGCATCACACCTTATATGTTTGCTACGCAAATGAAGGTATGAAGTCATGAGTAATACATCGGTAAGAAGCGAGCATCAGCCCCCCAAGGGCAGGATGAAAAACCTGAAAACTTTATGGTCGTTCATGCAACCCTATAAAGGGCGTATGGCGGCGGCCGGCTTTTTCCTGATCATTGCTGCCACCACTGTTCTGATTGTGCCCACGGCCCTGCAGGATATTATTGATGAGGGTTTTTCAGCAGAGAATGCCGGCAGGGTAGAGAATTATTTCCTTGTGTTTGCCTCTATTATTGCGGTGCTCGCCGTGGCCACAGCCTGCCGCTATTATTATGTGACATGGCTTGGCGAGCGGGTGGTGGCTGATATCCGCAAGGCCGTGTATGAGCGGCTGATCACCCTGTCCCCCGAATTTTTTGAGGAAAACAGCCCTGGTGAAATCGTCTCCCGGCTGACCGCAGATACCACACTGGTGCAAAGCATTGTTGGTTCCAGCATATCCGTGTGGGCACGCAACTTCCTGATCGCCCTTGGCGGCACCGTGTGGCTGTTCTTCATGTCCCCCAAGCTGATGGGGCTGATTGCCCTTGTGATTCCGGTAGTGCTGTTCACTGTTATTGCGGTGGGCCGCAAGGTGCGCAAACTGTCGCGCACAAGCCAGGATAAGGTGGCAGATGTGGGTGCCAGAGCCAGCGAATCACTTAGTGCGCTTAATATTGTGCAGGCCTTCACCCAGGAAAAAGCCGAATCTGCACGATTCGGCAGCCGAGTGGAGGATGCCTTTTCTGCTGCACGTATCCGCATTCAGGTGCGGGCTGCGCTGTCTGGTGCGCTTATCTTCCTCGTCTTTGGTGCCATTGCCCTGGTGCTGTTTGAGGGCGTACAGGATGTGGTAAGCGGCAGCATGAGCGGCGGCGAGATGGCCGCTTTCATCATGCGCGCTGTTTTTGTAGCAGGTGCTTTTGGTGCGCTTTCCGAAGTGTATAGTGATCTGCAGCGCGCGGCGGGGGCCGCTGGCCGCCTTGCCGAGCTATTGTGCGCAGAAACCGATATCAAGGCACCGGAAAACCCTGTGACCATGCCCCACCCGGTGGAAGGTCACATTCATTTTGATAACGTAACATTTAATTACCCTTCCAAGCCAGACCAGATGGCGCTGAACCAGTTCTCACTGCATGTTAAACCGGGGGAAACCGTGGCGCTTGTCGGCCCGTCTGGCGCGGGAAAATCCACCGTTTTGCAACTGCTGCTGCGCTTTTATGACCCACAATCGGGTGAAATCCGCCTCGATAACACCAATATTGCCACCACAGACCCAACAGATTTTCGCAGGGCCCTTGCGCTGGTGCCGCAGGAAACCATTATTTTCGCGGATACGGTCGCGGAAAATATTCGTTATGGTCGCCTCGATGCCTCTGACGCGGAGGTGCGCGCTGCCGCCAAGGCCGCTGCTGCGGAGGATTTTATTGAAAAAAGCACTGAAGGCTATGACACTTTCCTGGGCGAACGCGGCACCCGTCTTTCCGGTGGGCAGCGCCAGCGAATCGCCATTGCCCGCGCTTTGCTCTGTGATGCCCCTGTTCTTCTGCTGGATGAGGCCACAAGTGCGCTGGATGCCGAATCAGAAATGAAGGTGCAGGAAGCGCTGGAGCATCTAATGGAAGGCCGCACCACCCTAGTGATCGCCCACCGCCTCGCCACGGTTAAAAAGGTAGACAGGATCATTGTGATGGATGAAGGCCGTATTGTGGATGAAGGCACCCATGAAGAGCTTCTCGCGAAAGATGGCCTCTACAAACGCCTGGCGGAGTTGCAGTTCAATGCAGCCTGATGATTTTCTCAGCACCTCAGACCTGAAACCCCTTCTGTTCGTCCATCTGCCCAAAACGGCCGGTTCCAGCCTGAATCAAAGCGCCAGTGATTGCTTTGGCAGTGACAGAACAGAGCGGGATTATGGCAGTGAACGTGAATATAGCACCAAGCTTGTCAGACACTATATCCACAACAGCGACACCATAGACCAATATGGTTTTCACACCGCTTTTCTGGCAGAAGGCAAAAAATGGCTTGCCGGGCATTTTGACGCTGAGCGCTATATCCACCTCTTTGGTGCTGAACAGGCCATTTCCTTTGTGCGGGACCCTGTAGAGCGCGTTATCTCTGAATATTTTTATCTGGTCAGAAAGCATGGCCTGGAGCGCAGCTTTGAGGAGTTTTACAAAGCGCCAGAGGAAACCAACAAACAATTCCGCATGATCGGGCAGATCCCATGGCAAGCCTTTCATCTGGTGGGCACACAGGAAAAATATAGCGAATGCATCCGCCTGCTTGCTAAAAACCTCTCTCTCCCACTGGAAGAGAACCGTACCAATGTCAGCCCCTCTGACGAGGAAAACAGCATTGATGATGCCACACGGGCTGACATTGCGCACTGGAACGCCAGAGACATATTGTTTGTGGAGGAAGTGCGCGCCTATCTGGAAAAGCAGTTTGAAGCCGAGAAGAACCGCCAACCTTTCTGTTATCATGATGTTGGCTTTGAAGCGGGCAAACATGCCATTGGCTGGGCCTTTTATGGTGAGAATAATGACGCGGTCACCATCGGCCTGAGCGTAGATGGTGTGTTGAAGAAAAGCGTAAAGGCCAGTGAACACCGGCCAGTACTGCAGCGCCTGTTAACACCAAGAAAAGGCCACAACGGCTTCCGCTTTGTGCTGAACGACTATGCCTGCGCGCAGAGCCTTGAGATACAGGCCCTAGAGACAAACCAGTGCCTGTTCAAGTGGTCACGCTCCTAACGCTACCCCTCCTTGTCATTCCAAATCACAAGTCTCTCTGCCGAAAAAAAACGGTTTTCGGGTTCGTCTAGCGTCTGGAACGACAAAATAACATTATCGCTGTGTCAGGCGCATTTCGATGCGTCTGTTACGGGAATAGGCAAACACATTATCGGCAGGATCAATAGGCTGGAACTCACCAAAGCCTGTCGCCGCCAGCCTTTCAGGCGGCACACCTACAGAAATCAGGAACTGCACAACGCTAATTGCCCTTGCTGAGGAAAGCTCCCAGTTATTGGCAAAACGCGGGGTGGAAATTGGCCTTTTATCTGTGTGGCCATCCACCCGTAAAATCCAGTTCAGTTCTGCCGGAATTTCCCTGGAAATCAGGATCAGTGTTTCGGCAAACTTGCGCATTTCCGCCCGTCCCTCTGGGCCAAGGTCTGCATTACCACTTGCGAACAACAGCTCAGAGGCAAAAACAAATCTGTCGCCTTCAATACGGATTTCCGGACGGTTAGACAGCACTTCCTTCAGCCTGCCGAAAAATTCAGAGCGGTACCCCGCCAGTTCTTCAACCTTACTGGCCAGCGCCCGATTAAGCCGCCTGCCCATATCCACAATGACAGCCTGATTGCGCCTGTCACGTTCTTCACTGGCCTGCAGGGCCGCTTCAAGCCTGCCTAACTGTTCCCTAAGCGCCGCGATATTCCGCTGCAAGGAAGCCACTTGTGCCTTCGCCCGCTCTGAAATGGTGCGCTGCTCTATCAGCTCCGCCGCGTTCAGATTATATTTTTCTTCCAGCTCTTTGGCTTTGGCGTCCAGCGCTTCTTTCGCAGCTTTTACTTCGGCCAAATCTGATGATGTTTCATCGAGGGCGGTACGCGTGCTGTCCAGATCAGCGCTCAGTCTGTCGCGGTCCTCATTAGCTGCTGTCAACGAGGAGGAGAGGTCTGCCATGCTATCCCTGAGGGACCGGTTGGCCTGTTGTTCCAGTTTCAGGAGATTACCGAGCTGGGCCACCTGCCCCCTCAGTTCTGCCAGCGCCTTATCCTTGCCGCTAATGGCCTGCCCCAAAAAGAACTGCGCCAGCACGAACATGGACAGTAGGAAGATGATCACCATCAACAGCGTGGAAAGAGCATCCACAAAGCCGGGCCAGCTGTTATCCTGCCCACCGATGCTGCGTCTGCGGGCGCCTATCATCCCTCGTCACTTCCCTGAGAAGGCGTACCACGGCCAGCATCCAGCCCTGCCGCAATGGTGCGAGAGACCAGCTTCAGCTCTGCCCGTAGTTCATCAACCAGCGTGTCTGCCGCCCTGCCCTGTTCTTCAATCAGACGCTTGATGTCTACATCCAGATTGCGGATATGCTGTTTACTGGCATCATCCAACACCGGCTGTGGCGGCGCCTGCATGGGCATGTCATGCCTGCTGGTATCCGCCGCCAAATGTTCAATGGCCGCCACCAACAGGCGATTGGTTTCTTCATTCTTTTGCAAATGTGCTGTTTGGGTATCCAACTTATCGGCAAGGCCCGCCAGGGCTTCAGCGATAGAGGTCATCGTGCCTTCCGCTTTGCCGCGGGTTTCTTCATTATGCTTGAGGGTACGCTGCAGCCGGTCTATGCCGTCGGCAGTTTGTTCCATCAGGGCTGTCATATAGGCACTAGGGCTTGCCATGCCATCTGACATATCACCGCGCGAAAGCTGGGTAACGGAGGCCAGCCAATCCTCCACACCGTTATAAAATCGGGTCTGGGCCTGGCTTGCCTGCAAATCCAGAAAGCCAAGCACAAGGCTGCCAGCCAGACCAAAAAGTGAGCTTGAGAAAGCTGTGCCCATGCCGGAAAGCGGTGCCTCAAGCCCCGCCTTTAGTTCGTCAAACATCAGGGCCATATCCCCGCCATCAACAGACAAGCCCTTAATGGTGCTGCCAATGGCGCCAATGGTGCCCAACAGCCCCCAAAAGGTGCCAAGAAGGCCAAGGAAGATAAGTAGTCCGGTGAAATAGCGGCTGATCTCGCGGCTTTCCTCAAGGCGGGAGACAATGCCATCCAGCACAGAGCGCATGGACAGCGTGGAAAGACGCATGCCGCCCTCCTTCTGGGCAGAAAGAAGCGCAGCAGCAGGCGCCATCAGACGCGGCGTTACCGATGACGCGGCAGCATCATGGCGCTTGAAGGCGCGAATCCACTCTATTTCAGGCTTTAGGTCAAACACTCGGCGATAGGCAAAGACAATGCCGAGGAGGAGCGTGAAGACAATCACACCGTTCAGCGCGATATTCGCCATAAAGGCATTCAGCATAGCTTCCCTGAGGAGCCCCACCAGTAACAGCACCACTGCAAGAAACAGTGTCATCCGGGTCAGGAATTTTTTCGGCTGATTCATTTGCTGGTGTCTCCCCATGCGCATCTCTCCGGTCCCACACCGGCTTTTAGCATCTCGCCCTAGTTTAAGGGCGAAATTGTGGCTTGCAATGGGAAGCTTGGGGGCAAAGCCCTAAAAACAGGTATTTTTAGGCGTTTTCGGCCTGTAGTTTACGTCTGGCACGCTTGATCACCCGTTCGATAGGTGCATGAAGCTGGTCATTCGCGGCAATGATATCACCCCGACCAAAGATATCAGACCCACCGGTAATATCGGAAACATAGCCCCCCGCTTCCCGCACCATCAGGATGCCCGCAGCCATATCCCATGGCTGCAAGCCTGATTCCCAAAAACCATCAAAGCGCCCGGCCGCTACATAGGCAAGATCAAGGCTAGCCACCCCAAAACGGCGAATGCCCGCAATAGAGGGCATAAACTCTGCCATTTCTGCCATAAACTCTTCATGGCCTTCTTTACCCTTGAAGGGAATGCCTGTGGCCAGAAGGGCTTCATCCATCCTCTTACGGCCAGAAACCCGAAGACGTGTATCATTTAGGTAAGCACCCTGGCCTTTTTCAGTCCAGAATAGTTCTTCCGTCAGCGGTGCGTAAGTAACACCCGCGATAATTTCACCGCGCTCTTCCACCGCTACTGTGGTGGCAAAGTGTGGCAGGCCGTGCAGAAAGTTTGTGGTGCCATCGATGGGGTCAATGATGAAACGAATATCGCCGCGCTTGCCTTCCACTTCGCCATGCTCTTCCATCAGGAAGCCGAAATCAGGGCGGGCGCGATACAGCTCTTCAAACAGAGCTTTCTCAACTTTCCTGTCTGCTGCTGTTACAAAATCGGCAGGGCCCTTGCGAGAGACCTGCAAATGCTCCACCTCGCCGAAATCCCGCCGCAGAGAACGGCTGGCTTTCATCACTGCAGAAACCATAACATTGATAAGCGGGGAACGGCGGGCCATGGGAAAACTTTCTTTTCAGGGGCAACTTAATAAAGGTCGGGCAAGGGACAGAAATTAATCTGCCCGGCTTACATATTCCCGCTCAGCTGTGGAAACAACGATTTTGTCACCCACGGAAACGAAAGGTGGCACACCAACACGCAGGCCATTTTCCAGCATAGCCGGCTTATAAGAGCTTGAAGCCGTCTGGCCCTTGATCACAGGCTCTGTTTCTGTCACTTCAAGGGTTACCTTGTCTGGCAGGCTCACGCCCAGTGGGGTGTCACCGTGGAATTCAATCACCACTTTCATGCCATCCTGCAGGAACACAGCATCATCGCCAATATCTTCCGCAGAAATGGAGATTTGCTCATAGGTGCCTTCATCCATGAAATTGAACATTGTGTCATCAGCATAGAGGAACTGATAATCCTTCTGCTCAAGGCTCACGCGCTCCACTTTTTCACTGGAACGGAAGCGTTCGTTCAGCTTGGTACCATCCTTGAGGTTTTTCAGCTCCACCTGCAAATAGGCGCCGCCTTTACCTGGCTGGGTGTGGGCAATTTTAACAGCGCGCCACAGGCCGCCTTTATGCTCGATTACATTACCCGGACGAACAGAATTACCGTCGATCTTCATGGAATACCTCTCAGGCCTATCAAAGAACAAAGTTGCGGCGGTGTACCAGATTTAAACTGCTGATGCAATGCGCATAAACAACCAAGAACACGCGCTTGTGATTGAACCATGATCCCCATTTATGCCACAGTACCGTCAACGCATTTTCATAGATGGGATGACAAGCATGTTGAAGCATATAGCGCCTGCGCTAGGCCTGATGATGATGGTTTTTAGCACCAACGCAGTAGCTGATGAGACAAAAATGCAGGATTTGGGGCCTGCAGTTGGAACACAGATACCTCACGCGCTAAACGTGCCAGACCAGGATGGCACCCTGCAGTCCTTCAAAAAGCTAACAGGCAAAAAAGGCGCTGTTTTGGTGTTTTTCCGCTCTGCTAAATGGTGCCCCTATTGCCAGATGCAGCTGATTGACCTCGAACAGCACGCACAAAAACAGGCGGCAGAGATGGGCTATTCTCTCATTGGCATCAGCTATGACAGCCCGGCCGACCTGAAGAAATTCACGAATAAATGGAGCCTGAGCTTCCCGCTACTTTCTGACCAAGGCTCTGTCATCATTGATGCCTTTGGGGTGCGCAATGACAGGGATTACAAACCCGGTAGCTTCGCCTGGGGTGTGCCCTTCCCTATCCTGATCGTCACAGATGCTGAAGGCGTGATTAAAACAAAACTGTTTAAACAGCAGGCCAGTGACCGGCCAGAACCAGAGGTGCTGCTGGAAGCGTTAGGCAAGATGTAGAACCCTCGTAGGCGGTGGTGCCTGAACAGGTACCCCCGTATAGGTCATGCCAGCGCAGGCTGGCATCCAGCGGCGCAGAGGTTGTCCGGGATACTGGCCTTCGCCAGTATGACGGGGAAGAAGACCCGTCATTGCGATGAGGCAGAGCCGACGCGGTAATCCAGAGCCTGAACGGCATGACCTCTGGGGAAATCAGGAAAGAGCCTTGTTAAACGCTTTTACAGCCGCAGCAGGGCCTTCTGCATGGTTCCATACAGCAGAGCAAACAGCCACAAAATGCGCCCCAGCCTCAGCAAGCTCGGTGCAGTTCTCAGGTGTAATGCCACCAATGGCCACACAGGGCAGCTCTGTAATCTCGTGCCAGACAGAGAGCACCTCTTTTTCCGGCCGATAACTGGTTTCTTTAGTGTTGGTTGGGAAAAAGGCCCCGAAAGCCACATAATTCGCGCCCGCATCCCCTGCCGTGAACGCAAGGTCCATGCTATCATGACAGGTAACACCGATATCCTTATCAAAACCCAGAAGTTGGCGGGCTTCCTGCACGCTGCCATCTGATTGGCCGAGGTGCACACCATCAGCCCCCACCTGAGCGACTAAATCTACCCTATCATTGATGAGGAAAGCCACCTCATGCTTGTGACAGATGGGCATAAT
>JBNKGK010000069.1:0-12290 GCA_050289785.1 Kordiimonas sp. | reverse complement strand
CCCCCAAAACGCCGCCGGTTCAAAGAGCGTTATGCTGAGATCATCTCGGAAAAACTAAAAGAGATGACAGCAGAGGAATGCGAGACACACCTTCAAAATTCTGGTGTACCTGTGGCGCTTATCCGCACACGTGAGGAATGGCTATCCTTGAAGCCAATTCTGGAGTCTGCGGTGTTGGTGAAGCTGGGTGAGGGTGAGGAAGAACTAACTGTGCCAGGCCGTGTGTGTGACGTAAGCGGGCCAGAGGGCGCTCTGGTTTCCACAAAACCGAAAGACTATGAAACTGTTTCTTTCGAGCAGGCAGAGAGCTGGTTGAAAGAAGCGCACGGTGAGGTGAAAGCGCCTTCCGGGCCACGTCCCTCCCAGAAAAAGGGCGACCTGTTAGCCGGGCTTAAGGTTGTGGACCTGGGTAATATTCTGGCTGGCCCTATTGGGGCACACGTGTTGGCGGAATTTGGTGCGGATGTTATCAAGCTCGATCCTTGTACACCGGGGGCTTATTATCCTGGCCTCACCAGTATGATCATTGAGCTTAATCAGGGTAAGCGCAGCATTGTGCTTGATCCAAAAACAGGCCCAGGTCGTCGCATCTTTGAAAAGCTGATTTCTGAAGCAGATATTGTGACCCATAATATTCTGGATGATACAGCCAAACGCCTTGGCGTCAGCCCTGATCAGCTACGGGAGGTAAACCCCAAAGCAGTTAGCTGCCAGATTTCTGCCTATGGTGGCACTTATCGTGGTGGCTGGGAAAACAGAACCGGCTTTGACCATATGGTCTCTGCGGCGTCGGGTATCATGACCCGTTATGGCAGCCTTGAGCACCCGCATTTTCATGGCCGGGTGGTGAACTGTGATGTGCCGGGTGGTATCGCAACGGCTTTCTCTGCTCTTCTCAGCCTCTATCAGAAGCGCAGAACTGGCTATTCCGGCGAAGGGCGCACGTCTCTCGCGCGGGCAGCCAACTATATTCAGTTCCCGTGGATGATTGCGGATAAGGATGGCAACAGCAACTGGGGCGAGCCAAAGGGGCAGGAGGCTGTTGGGCCAAGCTGGTATCAGCGCCTGTACCAGTGTCAGGATTGTTGGATTTTCGTGGGCACAACAGAGGATAAAGCGACAACCCTTGCCAAAGCCATTACCGGCGATGCCGAGGCGGGTGAAAAAGCCCTTGAAGCAGCTTTCAGGGGTAAAGATGCAGAGACCTGGGTGAAACTATTGGATGATGCAGGCATTGCTGCCCATCTGGTGATCACAGTAGATGATATCCGCCGTACGGTGGAGCTGAAACCTGTTAGCAATGAGGCAGAGGATATGGAAGCAGAAGGCGCGATGGAAATTCTGTGCTGGGAAAACCATCCCGGTGGTACGCCGATCACGCTGCTCGCGCCTGATCATGTGCGGGTAGGTGAAAATCACAGCTATAAGCGGCCAACGGCTGCCACCCGCCTTGGGGGCCATACGCGTGAGGTTTTGGCTGATATTGGATACAGTGAAGACGAGATTGAAGAGCTAGTGCGCCTCAGGGTAGCCCATGACTATTACCCGCTTCTGGGCAGCAAAAAAGCTTTTGTGACCAAAGTAGAAGCCTAAGGGAGCTAATCATGAAAAACTTGTTTGATGTTTCTGGCAAAGTGGCTGTTGTTACTGGTGGTTCCCGTGGGATTGGGGCCATGATTGCCAGAGGTTTTGTAGAAAATGGGGTGAGGACTTATATCACCTCCCGTTCTGTAGAATCATGTGAGAACACCGTTAAAGAACTGAGCAAGTACGGCGACTGCCGTGCTCTGCCCGCTGATCTATCGACGCCAAGTGGCATTAAGGCTTTTGCCGAGGCCTTTGGAGAAAAGGAAGGCGCCCTGCATATTCTGGTGAATAATGCCGGTTATATGAAGCCGAGGGAAGATTTCCCCAGTCTGGCAGATGCTGTGAAAGGCTTTGCAGAAGCTGATTGGAATGCCACGATGGATATAAACCTGAAGGCTCCTTTCTTTCTTGTGAAAGAGTTATTGCCTTACTTGCAAAAGGCGGCCAATGCGGATGATCCGGCACGGGTGATCAACGTATCCTCAAACGCGGGGATCATTCCACCAAACAGACACACGGATTATGCTTATACATCCAGTAAGGCCGGGGTGATTAACCTAACGAGGCATCTGGCGATGAGCCTGGCTGAATCAAACATCACGGTAAATACCATTTCACCGGGGCTGTTTGAAACGGATATGACCAAGGAGATTATAGCCATTCGTGGGGATGCCTTTGTGCAATCTGTGCCGCGCAAACGACTGGGTACACCGGAGGATATCGCCAGTGCAGCCATCTTCTTGTCGTCTCGTGGCGGGGCATGGCTCACGGGCGTGAACCTGCCTGTTGATGGCGGGAATGTTGTGAAGCGGTAGCTGTTTCCTCAGAAGCTTCGTCTAAGGGCAAGGAAGGCATTGTTATTATGCCTGAATTGCCCGAAGAAGCTGTGGTCATCCGCACCGAAAAAGATATTGCCACCTGCTTCCGTGAGCCAGTTGTCTGTGATCTTGTAGCTCATTTTTGGCCTCAGATAGCCATCTTTGTCGCTAGGGCTGTAATAGGTAAAAAATGACCAGATGAGTGTTTGGCTCATGGCAAGCTTGGTTAGCCGCAGCGTGAACACATGGCGCATTTTGTCTCGTGCTGGGCTACCTGCGGGCAGGCCTGTCTGGTAGGCCTGATAATCCTCTATTCTTTCCACATAATATTGGAAATTACCTGTCAGGTTGGTGCCCAGTTCTTTTTCAAAGCCTGCCAAAAAACGCATTTCACTGTTGTTCACAAAAGGGTCTGCGCCTGTAGTGTCGTCCCGGCTGTCATAATAGCCGATTTCGCCACTGATGATGCCGCCCAAGGCCGGTTTTCTGTAACTAGCACCATAGACCCGCAAGCGAGGGAAGGTGGCCAGCCCCGTCAACGCGTTTTGTCCGGCGGGACTTTTCCAATAGCCATCATAAAAGTAGAGTGCCACTTCAGCCGACCCGATGTTGCGGTATAGCCTGAGGGCCAGTTCATCATCTACAAACCAATTATCCGGCTTTTCTGTGTTGATCATGGCGTTCCTACCCACAATGCTGCCGAGCATGGGGCTATAATAGGAAAGTCTGTCGCCATTAATATAACGGTCTGCATCAAACCGCGGGGTATAAATAACATCAAGGTTGGCCATGTTATTGAATGCTGAGAGCTTTATAGCATCTGATGGTGCTTTCAAATATTCCTCATCTCTGCCAATGAAAAAGGAATTCCAGTCTTTTGGGAACAGGTCATTGATGAAAAGCAGGTCGCCCGTGCCCCAGGTCAGCACCTGTCTACCAAGTTTCAGATCCGTAAAATCGGTGGGCCGCATCAGGAAATTGGCTTCCCGTAGGTCTATAAAGCCTGTGCCACTTTCCAAGTTCAGGCTGTTTTGATCGGGGATAGGGTCATAAAGTGCGTCGGCTGTCAGCGTGGCCGTGCCCAGATCAAATGATTTTTCAAAAGAAGCCTGAAGCCGGCCTTCGGCAAGGGAGGCTGCTTTTTCTGTAGCGTCTGGTTGCAGGCGCAGGCCTGCCCGTACTTCTACAAAACCGCTGATCGACATGTCAGAGAAAAAGCCGTTACCCTCGGGCTGCTTTACTATTTGCTCCTTTGTGGTGCTTGTACCGCCAAGGCCGCTGGGGAGGCTGGGGCCGCTCTCGCTTTTTTGATCTTGTGGGGTGCCCAGCCCTGCAGGCAGGCTTGGGCTGTTTTCAGGCTTCGTGCTCAGGCCAGAGGGCAGGGCAGGTTCGGCCTGCAAGCCGGTTTGCCCAGCCAGTGTGAAAGCCACAGCGAATATAGAGACGAGAATGGGCCGCATAAAGCTACCTCAGTTCCCGGCGTGGTGCATTGCGCAGGTAGCGTTCTGTGAACAGGTCGTCACCAATACCTCTGTCATATTCCACACTGGTGTATGACATCTCGGTGAAGCCCCCAAGGCGGTTATCGCTCATACGGGAGGCTGTGACTGTTGGAAAGCCCGCAATTGTCTCCACATTCAGTGCATCGTAGGTGCGGTAATTTTCCCCGGCTTTGTCAAAATATTTGGTTTGTACGGGCAGAAAGGTCGCCTTGTGGATCCAGTTCATATAATAGGTAAACTCAGTGGATGACGGATCTTTTGGCGTGCTTTTCACTACATAATAATTCTCTGTTTCTTCCACCAGTTCATGCCTGTCTTCCGCCGGGTTACGGCCAGAAACATCCTCATAGAAAAAGTGGGAGCCAACAAAGCTGGTGCGCTCGTCGCTCGCGGCGATACGCTTTACAAGGTCAAGCGCAGATAAAGCCAGCGGTCATCATCTGCGCCCACCTTTTTCCATACCAGAAAGGCCGTTTTGGCCACATCAGCGGGCTGACGGAAATAGACATAAAATTTCTGCCCACCATCCTCTTCTGTAACGTTGCGGCGCAAAATGGTGAACTCCCGCTCTCTTTTACGACCCTGACCATCGGTGATGGTCATTGCCACCTTGGCTTTGCCGTCCTGTCCTTGATAATAGGAAACATGGTTTGCCTGGGCCACAATCTCCTCAACTGTGATCGCCAAGCTGGCGGTAGAGATGCCAAAAAGGGCAATAATTGTGATAAACAAGCGAACCATCATGCAGTTCCTTCCTTGTTGGGAAACAGAATTTTTTGAAACAATGTAATCAGGGCAGGTAGCAAAACAAGCGTTACACCCCCTGCCAGTAACAGGATGGCAGAGATAAAGATACCCACGGTCTGGTAAGGGATTAGCGGTGCCATCAATAGTGGTAGGAAGCCAGCGCCAATCACAATCACATTGCGGGTGATAGCACGGGCAGGCTCGCCGAACACCGGCTGAATTGTTTTCACCCATGGGCCGTGAGTTTTTGCAAGCTGCCTGCTGCGTGCCAGAAAGTGGATGGCATAATCAACCGCCAACCCCAGACTGAGGGAGGATAGCACAGCGACCGGCATGTCATAATCTTTCCCGATCAAGCCGATCAGGCCGTAAATCACAAGAATGGTTACGCTGAGGGGCAGCATAGCGAGCAGGCCCCAACTGACAGAGCGGAACAGGATGACCATCATAATCAGCACGATGATAAAACTGCTGATGAAGGCTTCCATCATACCTGCCACCATTTTTTCCTGCCAGATGACGTTGATGTAAGTGAGGCCAAACCAGTCATGTTGCAGTTTTACGGGCGCAGCATGGGTGCTGGTGAAAGTTTCCACCGCGTCTATCACCTTTTTCATATCCCGGTTGTCACCACTTTTCAGTTGCAGCCACAGGCTGGCGCGGCGAAAATCTGGTGTTACAAAGTGCCAAAGATCTTGAGGACGGTGGCTGCTTTCATACGTGAGCAGGGTTTGTGCCACCGCAGCGGATGTATCTGGAATACGGTAAGCCTCTGCGGTGCCTTCAAAAAGCTCGCGGTGAACTGTTTTCACTACATCAGGGAGGGCATTGCTTTTGCCGACAAGCCCGGTGCCAATCAGGTAGGTTTGCAGCTGTTCCATATAGCGCAACACATCAGGCTGCTTGAATGTTTTACGGCGGGTCTCGGCAGCCTGCAGGCTCTGCAGGGCCGCGTCCAGTGTGTTCCAGTCCTCATCGGTTTCGGCTGCATCCATAGCAGCGGAAAGAGCGTCTTTCATTGCCTGCAGGGTGGTTTTTCCGGCAGCAGCCCGCTTTGCAATATCTGGAAAACCTGCTGCTATGGCAGTTGCGGAGATTGCAGTCTCCTCTGCGGGTGCCAGCGTGAGATAAGCCATATAGGTGCCAGCAAAGCGTTCGTTTAGGGCCTTGTCTGCTTCCCTGATAGGGTGGTTTTCACTGAACCATTTTACAGGGTTATCATTAATCACAATTTGGCTGATGCCATAAGCTGCTCCGGCGGAGATAATAAGTGTGCTGCTGACAACAAGCTTGGCTTTGGTATAGGTAAAGCCTGCAAGCCAGTGCATCAGGCGGCTGATCATACCCATGTCTTCCACGTCACTCGTGTGCTTCATGCCGAAATCAGCCAACGAGCTTTCTTTCATGATCATGATATAGGCAGGCACCAGAGTAACTGTGAGCAGCCAGGCTAAGAGCACACCAATGGCGACAAAGATGCCAAAGACCTGCACTGGCGGAATGGGGGTAAAGGCAAGGGAGCCAAAGCCTGCGCAGGTAGTAAGTGTGGTATAGAACATGGGTGATGCCAGTTCTTCCATCACATGGCGGATGGTTTTGCCCCGGTCTTTAAAATGCGGATAGCGATCAAAAAAGTCAGACAGAATATGAACAGCATCCAGTACGGCAATGGGCATGATGAAAATGGGGATCATGCTGCTCATGATATGCACGGTGTTGCCCGTGACGACCAGAAGCCCCATCGTCATGATCACGGAGAGCATCGCCACAATCATTGGTGCGATGACCAGCTTGGCGTTGCGGAAAAATACCCACATCAGAATGAAGATTAGCACCATGGCCATAGGGGCGGAGATGGCCATCTGGGTAAACATCTCCACGCCGAACTGGTCCTGCGCGACGGGCAGGCCGGTGATATAATAGGTGTTGCCGCTGGTATCATCTGCCGTTTGCTGCCTGATTTCCTCAGCGAGCTGGTAGCTCAAATCTTTTGACGCAATGGGGATGTATAGCGCCAGAGCTGTCCTGTCGTCTGACACCAAAGTGTTATTCAGGAACGGAATGTTGGCCGCTTTACGGGCTATGGCCACTGCGTCTGCATCATTGTCTGGCGGGGTGGCCATCAGCCATTCAAAACGCACGGTGCCAAGGCCTGCCTGCTCGATATTATCCACAGTGGAGGGGGCAATGATATCAGCAGTGATAATGCCAGCGGAACCGTCTTCCCCTAGCTTCAGGCCTTTGATGTGCTGGGTCAGGTTATATATCTCTGAAAGGGAGGCGGCGTTGAAAACCCCGTTCGGGTGTGTGGCATTAACCACGCCAACTACAACCATGTCATACAGCCCGAACTCGGCCTTCATTTCATTGTGAAACACCCGAATAGGCTCTTCCGGCGAGAGCATATTTTCGGGGTCCGTATCAATTGAAAGAGGCTGTAAACCAGTGGGCGCGTATGATGGTATGAGGCTGGGTACTGCCACAGCCACAATAAGGGCGAAGCTTATCAGCGTTGCAGCCCATAGCCACAGCTTTGGGCGCTTAACCGCCTTTTCAGAGAGAAGAAGCATAAAACCCCCTTATTTAAACGCGTTGCCCGCTTTCACACCCATCTTTTTCAAAATCATGGCGAGAGGGCAAAAACCTGTAAAAGAAGCTTGAAGCAGGTTCAGGCCAACAAAGGCATCCAGCGCCAGCCAATATGGATGAACATAGAGGCCGAGCACTAAACCCACTAAAACCATGAAACCGGCAAACGCCATAACAGCACGATCGATATTCATCTTGTCATCTCCATAATATTTTAGTAACATCTAATTTAGAAGTTACTAAAATAAAAAGGCTGAGTCAATAAAATGCAACTGATGGACGATATTCCTTTTAATCAGGAAGGATTTGACAAAGCCTTAACATTGATCAAGTCGCTGGATAATAGGAACAGATTAATGATCCTGTGTCTCCTGTGTTACAGAGACATGAATGTGACAGAAATGGCCAGTGTCATCGGGCTTAGTATGTCTGCCTTGTCCCAGCACCTTACAGTGTTAAAGAATGCCGGGTTTGTGGACTCAGACAAGCAGGCCCAAACAGTGACCTATCGACTGAAGAATGAAGAGGTGAGGCGGGTTATTGATCTTTTGAAAACTTTGTATTGCGCGCCATAGTAGGCAGCATTTTCTGCTTTTACCCCTAGAATTTGATGACAGATATTTTCTGATATGCTTCTCTGTGCTTATCAGTTTCAAGCTGACAGGTGAAGGTGGTTGGTGATCAGAAAAATAATGACACTATTGATTTTGCTGACCTGCGCGCATGGCCTTGGGGCTGGGGCGGTATGGGCTGGTTGCAAGGTTGGCGCTGTCATTAAATTCGAGTTGCAGCTTGACGCGCGTTATAAAGCCCTGTCAGAGGCTTTTCTGTCTGCCTCCCGTCTTCATGAGCAGGATGGAAACTGCGTCAGGTCTTTACGGCGTATTGATAGCAACTTGCGCGCGGATATAGACCGCTTCAAAAAGATTTTAAGGTCCAGAGGTTATTATGGCAATGCGGTGAATTACCGTTCTGAGCAGGTGGAAAACCGTATCAAAATATATGTGTCTGTGCTGCCCGGTGAGCAATATCTGGTCGATAGTGTCAGCATAGATTATTGGAATGCAGCGGGAGAGAAGCTCTCGGGTATTGAAGGAGGCAGTGGGCAAACCACCAGCCTTGTTCAGGTATCCAAACCGGCCATAGCGGCCGATATTGTTAAAGCCGAGGAGCGGCTTCTTCGAACCCTTAAGAACAAAGGCTACCCTTTTGCCGAGATTTTGGAGCGAAAGGTGGTTGTGGACCACCAGAGCAAGCGGGTAACCGTAACCTATAATATGGCGCCTGGGGTGCAATCCAGTTTTGGTGAGGTTCGTTTTTCAGGGCTCGAGACCATAAAAAAATCTTATCTTCTTGGCTTAAGGCCCTGGGCTGAAAGAGATACTTTTCAGCTTGCAAAGCTGGAAGACTATCGTTCACGTCTTATGGAAACCGGGTTGTTTAATTCCGTTCAATCGGAATTGTCAGCAGCAGCGGATGAGCCTGCCGTTGATATCGCTTTAACCACTAAAGAAAGCTTGCACAGGCGTATTGAGCTTGGGGCTGGTTATGCCACGGGTCAAGGAATGGAGTTTGAAGCGGGCTGGACGCACCGGAATTTGTTCGGGGCGGGTGAAACATTCAAACTGGGCCTGGTCGCCGGGGATAAAGAGCAGGAGTTAAGTACACGGTTTAAAAAGCCGAACTGGCTCAGGTATGATCAGTCTCTTATTCTAACCGCGAAGGGAGGAATTGAAGACACGCCGGCTTTTGAACGCGATTATATCGAGACCTATTCAGGGATAGAGCGTCGTTTAAGCAAAAACATGACCGGTACGGTTGGTGTTTTGCTGAAGGCTGAAAATATTGAACAGGTGATGATCAGTGAAGCCTCCTATCTCACGTCTGCTCCCCTGGAGCTTATTTTTGACCATACAAATTCTGTGCTGGATCCCTCCCGTGGCTTTCGCGTCAATCTCAGAACACGGCCAACTTTATTGGTTAAAGGGGGGAATAGTTTTTTTGTTGCGTCAGAGCTCATCTCTTCGGTGTATGGGAGGATGAAAGCTCTGGACCGGATTGTCTGGGCCTCCCGCTTTCGCCTTGGCAGCATTGTCGGCGCACCACTTGATGGTGTGCCGGCGTCAGAACGCTTTTATGCCGGGGGAGGGGGCTCTGTGCGTGGTTTCAGCTACCAGCGCCTGGGGCCTAAATTATCAGATGGTTCACCTGAGGGTGGCCGCTCTGTTGCTGAAGTGTCTTTTGAAGCGAGGGTAAGAGTAAGCCAAAGTGTTAGCGTAGTGCCATTTGTTGATGGCGGTATGGTCTATGCCTCCCGCCTGCCTAATTTAGGCGGCTTCCGCTGGGGGGCTGGCCTTGGCCTTCGTTATTATACGTCTTTTGCCCCACTTCGTTTTGATGTGGCTGTGCCTTTAGATCGCCGCATAGGTGAGAATAAATTTACATTTTATATCAGCATTGGACAAAGCTTTTGAGCGATGGGCAGACAAAAGAAGGGAAGCGAAGGCTGTGGCGCTGGGCCAGGTGGCCCCTTGTGTTGCTGTCCTCCGCCTCTGTTGCTGTGCTTGCGGGAGGGATGTGGCTGAATAGCACGTCAGGAAAAGAGTGGGTGAGAGTGGTGCTCGAGCAGAGCCCATCTGCACCAGACCTGCATGTGAGGATAGGTCAGGTTGAAGGTAATTTATTCTCGGACTTTTCCCTGAAGGCCATAAAGCTGAGTGATGCTGATGGGGATTGGTTGAGTATTCCTTCTCTGGATATTCGCTGGTATCCATTGTCGCTGCTTCGGGGCAATGTGTCTATCGAGACCATAAAAGCAGAAAACGCTGTTCTTTCTCGGTTCCCCCGCTCTCAGGTAAAGGCGGAAACTAATGAGCTCTCGATCCCGGTGGGGCTCTATGCAAAATCCATCGCTGTGCAATTTTCTTATCAGGACGCGCCTTATCAGTTGCTGGCAGACAATATCGTTGCGGATACAGATGACTTGTCTGGCGCTGTGGTTTTGGAAGGGAATGGTGGCAGCGATGCCTTGGCGGTGCGAGGTCAGTGGCGGGGTGCCAGCTCTCCGATTCTCATTAAGGCGCGGTTAACGGCTGATAGCCACGGCCTGATGCAGGAGTTTTTGCCGTTGGAGGGGCAGGATAAGCTGGCCGTCATGCTTGAGGGTGAGGGAAACCTGAAAAACTGGTCTGGCCATGTGCAGGCAAGTGTGCCTGGTAAGCTGCGTTTAGATGGTGTTATTGAGGCTGAGCAGGGCCTATGGCACGCTACCATCCAGCAGCAGGAAAACCGCTTTTTAGAGAGTGCGGCTTTGGCTGGTCTGGATAATGTGGCGGAACTGGATATCACAATCTCTCCCACAGATGGGGCTTTGATGCCGCTACAGGCGTTGCTTAAAACGTCAGCGTTTCAATCAAAATTGTCAGGAAAACTGCAGTTGGTCGATACTATTGCTTTCCAGGAAGGGCGGTTTTCCGTTACTGCGGAGCAAATCAAAACACCTGATCTTTCGGCGTCAGGCCTTCAGGTGGATGGGACTGTAGCGATGAAAGGGGAAGAGATTGATAGCACTTATCGGGCGTCGCTCTATAGCATCCAGACTGGGGATTATCGTGCTGAGAATTTTGCAACGAAGGGGCAGCTTTCTCATAGCGCATTCAAGGCTTGGCAAGGACAGCTGGATGACACGAAGGCGCAGGTCTTTTTGAAGGGCACGTCCTATGATGTGGGGCTTTCTGAAGGGTACTGGTCTTATGGGGTAGAGGGAAGTCGGTGGCGAGTGGCGCTTAAAGGCCTTTCCTCTTCCGGTCTGCAGGTGCCGCTGATACAGGTGCGAGGGGTAAAGAGTGAGTTTGAAAAAGCGGAAGCCAAATTACTCGTACAGGCTGGTGATTTTGTCTTTTTGCAGCAGGTGGGCATGCAACAAGGTAGCTTTGAAACTGATGTTGAGGTGAACAAAGGGCGGGGCAATTATTTTCTTACAGCGACGGTTGAGGGCAGAGAAACGCGTTTTTCCGATGCTCGCCTAAACAGGCTGATAGGAGGAGATGTTTCGGCAAATCTGGGCGGACGCTATTCTGTGCAGGGCAAAATAGATGTTGACGTTTTTGACCTGGCAGGACAGGGCCTTACCATCAAAGCCTCAGGTCCGTTGGCACAAGACCGGCTGAACCTGTCCTATGACGTGCAGATCAAGCAACTGGCTCAGTTGATAAGAGCGGATGCCTTGGAGGGAACACCCCTTTCTTTCAAGGGGGGCGTAACGGGCACTTATGCCCAGCCCCACTTGTCGCTGACAACAGGCCTGAAGGAACTGAGCGGTTATGGCTTGTCGCTGGTGGATGTGAAGGGGCGGGTGGATGTTGAACCACGGAATGCCGCCCTTGATGAATGGGGCGGGACAGCCCGGCTTGAGGGGGGGAGTGATGTCGGACCTTCCACCATAACGATGGATTTTGGATTCAACAGGTTTGGACAGTTCAAGGGCAAGGCCCAGGTGCAGCTCCCTGTTTTGCAGGGTGAGGCCCTTTTAAAACGTGGCCGTGAGGGCGCGGTAGAGATGGATTTTCAGGCTGCTTTGATCCCGGTTCATATCAGTGATGTTAAGACCGAAGGGCAAGGAACTCTTGCCGCCAGCTATCGGGCAGATAATGGGGTGATGGAAATTAAGGGCACCTTGGAAGCCAATGACCTGTTGCTGCAATCTGCGCGGGCTTTTCCAATAAAAATTCAGTCTTCCTCGGGTTATGTTCAAGCCCATCGCCAGAACGATCAGTGGAATATAACTGCCGATTTTGATGTGACGGAGGCTTCCTCAGGCAGTCACGTACTGCATTCCCTAAAGGTGAAAGGGGATACAAGGTCGGGCAATACCGTAAATGTGGTTGGGGATGCTTCCATAACACGGCCGCTTGCTTTTGAATTTGAGCTGTCGCCCTCTGCCAATTTTATCAGCGCAGAGGGGTTTGCTACCTATGGGGAATATGCTCTGGCTTTTCTTGAACCTGTAACGGTGGATTTTGCGGAAGGCATGAAATGGCACACCCCT
>JBNKGK010000068.1:0-12419 GCA_050289785.1 Kordiimonas sp. | reverse complement strand
CCAAAGGTGGTTGGTGAAGGAAAGTATGATTCCAACATCTTTGCTAAGGAAAGTGGTGAGACTGACGATTTTATCGCGATTGTGAAGCCTTCATTCAAGCTTGCCTCTGATTGGAGTGAAGCTTCGATGACCTTGACTGGTAAAGCAGCTATTGGCCGTTATCTGGATAATGGCGGTGAAGATTATGAAGATTACGGCGCTGGTTTGCGGGCTAGTCGTAACATTATGAATGGCACTGATATCCATTCTAACTTCGCTTTTGATCAGGGTCATGAAGATCGTGGTGGGCCAGATGAAGATTTTTTCGCAGCTGAACCGACCTCTTTCAAGAGTTTCCTCGCCAGTGCAGGTTTCAAACGTGATGTTTCCGTGCTTTCCTTTGAGTTGGATGGTGAATTCTCAAGAAAAGATTTTGATAACACCCCACGTCTAGACAATCCAGCTACGACTGCAGTGGATGAATCTACTCTCTTTCAGAATAATGATGACAGGGATCGAAACACCTGGAAGGGATCTGCACGTTTAGGTTATGAGCTTTCAGATGGTTATGAAGCTTTCGTGAAGCTTGTGTATGATCATGTAGAATATGATGATCGCTTCGATGATGAGGGTGAAAACCGAGACTCTGATGGTTATCAAGTTTTAGCAGGTGCCGCTTTTGATCTGACAGGTAAAGCCAAGGGTGACGTTGCCGTAGGCTATATAAGGCGCGACTATGATGATACCAGCTTTGATACTGTCGATGGTATTAACTTTGCTGCTTCGCTTCTCTGGAATGTTACTGGTTTAACTTCTTTCCGGGGTACTGTGACACGCTCTATCACTGAAACTACAACTTTGGCCCCTGAAGCTGTGGACTCAGATGGGGATCCGGATAACACTCCTGTTTTTATTCCCGCATCAGGTATTGTTGGAACTTTGATTTCTGGTCGAGTTGAGCATGAACTACAGCGTAATGTTTTGCTCTTTGGTGAAGCAAGCTATACGAAACAGGCTTTTCAGGAGACAACCCGAAAAGATGATCTTATCAGTGCTAAACTGGGTGTGAAATATCTGGTTAACCGTAACCTAAATGTTGCGGCGGGCTATAATTTTGACTATCGTGATACAACAACCGATGGTCAGGATTATAAGCGCCATGCCTTCATGATTGGTATTACAGGCCAGTGGTAAGAGCGGAATAAGCAAGCTTGATTTGGAAGCTGCAGGTATAGTTGGTTGGGGTAATGTTGCTTCGTAAAATCATGCATATTGTTTTTGTAGTGAGCCTGTTTGGGCTCACTACATTTGTTGGCGCACAAGACGTTGATAGCTCTTCTGTATCCAGCTCTGAGGCTGCCCGATATCAGCTAGGGTCGGGCGATGAAATTAGGGTTATTGTTTACGGCGAAGAAGACCTGTCTGGCGAGTTTGTGCTGGATGGTACGGGTATTGTGGCCATGCCATTGATAGGCCCTGTGATTCTTGGGGGCAAAGACCTTTCCCATGCAGAACGCCTTATCACTAAAAAACTGGCCGAGGGCTATCTTGTTAATCCTCGGGTGAGTATTGAGGTGCTGAACTACAGGCCTTTCTATATTCTTGGGGAGGTAAAAAAGCCAGGTAGCTATCCTTATGTGAGTGGCATGACTGTGCTTAATGCTGTCGCCTTGGCTTCAGGCTTTACGTATAGGGCCAATGAAAAGAAGATTGAAGCGACCCGTCGCGATGCTGACGGCGAAGTGAAAGTGAGGGTTGATATCACTAGCCCTGTTCTGCCAGGTGATATTATTCGAGTGCCAGAGCGGTTCTTCTAGGGCGGCTGGAGCAAAAGATTTTATGAATATGCATAATTCCATTCCCAGTGATGCGCCTCGGCAGAATCAGCCTTTTTTCTCAAATGCGGATGATGATGCGCAGATAGATATTAAGAATATTCTCTATACTCTGCTGCGTCGTCGGTGGATTATTCTCAATACAGCGATCTTTTTTACGGTTCTTGCTGTGTTGGTGGTTTTTCAGCTAACGCCTCGTTACACAGCAAAAGCGGTGCTTGCTCTGGAGACACGCCAGAGCCAGGTGGTGGATTTGCAGGCCGTGATGTCTGGTCTGCAGGCGGATTCTGCAGCGATTAAAACTGAAATTGATGTTATGCAGTCCCGTCATCTTATTGGCCGGGTGGTAGATGAGTTAGGTCTTGTGAAAGACCCTGAATTTAATGGTGCGCTACAGACGGAAAAGGGTCTCGGCTATTACCTTAACCCTTTTAACCTTATCCCTGATTATCTGCACGAAGCTATTTTAGGGAAGAAAAAAGAGGTTATTAGCGAAGAGGAAGAGGCAGCGCGCCAGCATGCTGCTGTTATCGATTCTGTTCTGGATAAACTTTCCGTACAAAATGCAGTTCGTTCCTACACAATCTCTATTGCTTTTGAATCAACCGACCCCAAAAAAGCAGCGCGTATTGCAAATGGTTTGGCAGAAATATATCTGACTGATCAATTGGAAGCGAAATTTGACGCGACCCAGCGAGCCAGTGAATGGTTGAATACCCGCATTTATAACTTGAGAGAGCGTGTCCGTGAAGCTGAAACTGCGGCTCAGCAGTATAGAGAAAAGCACCAGTTGATCAGCACGGGGAACACAGGTTTTGTGGCAGACCAGCAGTTAACTCAGCTGAATGGCGATCTTGTTGAAGCCAGAACAGAACTGGCTAGGGTTCAAGCAAAATATAATCAGGTAAAAAAACTGGCTGATAAGAAAGTTGCGGCTGATACTCTGGGAGAAGGTCTCGATTCGAAGCTGATTGAAAGTTTACGTGAAAAGCAATCAGAACTCTTGCGTAAGCGTGCTGAACTGGCTACGCGCTATGGGCCAAAGCACCCAACCATGATGAATGTTGAAGCAGAGATCGCTGATACAATTTCCAGCATTGCTGTAGAAGCAAGAAAAGTTATTAATAATATTTCTGCAGATGTGGAAGTCGCGAAAGCGCGTGTGGAGGCTTTAGAGGAAAACCTTGAGGGCCTTAAGGCAAAAAGTTTTGAACTGAATAGAGCGCAAGTTAAATTAAGGGAATTAGAGCGGGAAGCTACCGCTAACCGTGTGCTTCTTGAAACATTTCTTGCACGTTTTAAAGAAACATCAAGTCAGGCAGATCTACAGCAGGCTGATGCTCGTATTATCTCAAAAGCAGATGTTCCGATCTACCCCTCCTACCCCAAGAAAAAGCTTATAATTTTGCTGGTGGCGTTTGCTGCTGTGGGGGTGGGTGTGGGGTTAGCCTTGATGCTTGAGGCGATTGATGATGGTGTTCATACATTTGACCAACTGAAGAATATACTCGGCATCAAAGGGGTGGGCATGATCCCGCTTCTGGATACGGCTAAGCTGAAAAACACCTCACCTGAAGATTATCTGGTGAAAAAGCCGACCTCCTCTTTCGCTGAGGCGCACCGGAACATTCATGCATCTCTACTTTACAGCGGGGTGAGGCAGAGCACGCCTAAGGTGGTGATGTTTACATCCTCTGTCCCGGGTGAAGGTAAGTCTACGCTCGCTTTGTGTTACGCTAGGTTGATGTCTAAATCAGGCAAGAAAGTATTGCTTCTCGAGGCAGACCTGCGTCGTCCGGTGATGAAGAAGCGTCTGAATGTGGCCGACATGCCGAATACGCTGACGACCCTTCTGGAAGGCCAAAGCAAGGATAATGACCAGATCATCCACCGGGATGATGACACAGGCTTGCATGTGCTGGCCGCTGATAGCCATGGTGATCCACAGCGTCTGATCGAGAGCAAGGTTTTCTCACAGCTGATTTCATGGGCGAGGGAAACTTATGATGTGGTGGTGATTGATTCACCGCCTGTGATGGTGGTGTCTGATGCGGTGCTGCTGGCCCATCATGCGGACACCACGCTTTATGCCATTCAGTGGGGCTCTACACCAAAGAAATCAGCCAGGGACGGCATTGAAATGCTGCGGGCTGCTGGCGCCCACGTGACAGGGGCTATCATCACCCAGGTGAATGTGAAGAAGCACCAGTCATACGGCTACACAGACCATGGCTATTATTATGGGTATGGCTCCAAGAGCGGCTATTATAAAAACTAGAAATTGCCGCGAGCGCAGTGAAGAGAAGGGCCTTTTAGGCCCTTTTTGCATTGTTGATGATTTTGAAAATATTTTCCTTTTTTAAATCAGTTAGTTAGAAATTTTTCATCAACTCAAGAGCGGACAATTTTTTTCTGTGGCTTCCTTTTTTTATCCGTCGGGCGTATCATTCCCTCGGGAGACATAGGGAAAACATGCCGGGTAAAGCACAGATCAGTAGAGACCAAACAGGCACAGAAACACCGCTTATCAGGCGGGGTGAGCCTGCCGGGCGCGCTGTGCGCGAGGCAGCTAAATCACGTTTTCTGGAAACCCTATACAAGGCTTATTGGGATGATCTTTGTGGCTGGTTGCGCCAGCGTTATGGTGCCGGCCCGCCCGAGCCTGAAGACATCGCCCAAACAGCGTTTGAAAAAGTGGCGGCCAGCCCGACCATAGAAAAAATCCGCTACCCGAAGGCCTTTCTCTATAACACGGCGCTGAACGCGGCCACGGATAAAATTCGCTGGCTCCAGCGCACACGTACCATCATTGATGATGAGCTTCACCGCCGCGGTGCAGATCAGGAAGAGCTTACGCCCGAACGCCTCATCCTCGCGCGGGAGCAGTTTGATGTGATGGCCCGCCAAATGGGTGCCCTGACAGAAAAACAAAAAGATGTGCTCATCCGAAGCCGCTTCATGGGGCAAACGATTGTGGAAATCGCCGAGGAAACGGGCTGGAGCACATCTGATATTTTTCGCCAGTTAAAAACAGCCCTTATCAGTGTGCGTGACGCCGTGGACACATATGACCAGGGGGGGCATCATGAAGGCTGATACCAAGCATATGATTGATGTGCCCACTGCCACGGGCAGCCTTGATGACCAAGCCGCAGAATGGGCTATTTATCTTTATTCGGGCGCCGCTACCCGAGAGGGTGAAAAAGCTTTCTCTGCCTGGCTGGATCTGTCGTCTGCGCATGTGCAGGCGTTCAGACGGGCCGATCAGGCCTGGCGTGATATGGGCATTCCCGGTGTTGAGGGTTTTTTCAAGCCCACCATACCCGAGGAAGGTGAGGCCCATAAGGTCCATGTGTTGCAACCCGCGCATCCTGCCCGCCAAAGTGGCCGCTCGTGGCAGGTTGGTGGTTTGGCACTTGCCGCCACTGTTCTGTTGGCTGTGGGCATTGGCTGGTTTATGACACCTCAGCCAGACGTGCACCATTACGCCAGCCAAACAGCTGAAATGAAAACTGTCACTTTGGCGGATGGCACATCCATCACCCTGGGGGCGGAAACATCGCTCACTGTCAGCTATACATCAGATGCCCGCCATGTTGATCTGCAGGAAGGCACAGCCTGGTTTGATGTGGCAGCAGACCCAAACCGTGTGTTCGCCGTGCAGGCAGGCCAGTTTGATGTTCAGGTTGTGGGCACGGCTTTCACCGTCCAGCGGCGGCCTGAGGGGCTGAACCTTGCGGTTGGGGAAGGTGCTGTTGATATTTCTTCGCACCAGCAGCAGGCAGCCGTGCGTGTCACTGCGGGCCAGCAGGTGGGTGCAGATTCTGAAAAGGGTATAGAGGCTGTGCAACCGTATGATCCGGCCCATGCCGAGGCCTGGTTAAACGGTCGTCTGATTTACCGCAATGAACGGCTGGCTGATGTGGTGGCAGAGATTAATCACTACAGGCAGGTAAAGGTGGTGCTGGCGGATGATATCAGCGCAGAAGGCCCCCTTGCTGATATGCGGGTCACAGCGTCCTTCCGTACCGAAGAAACAGATAAATTGCTGGCCGGGTTAGAGGCCTCTCGCCCTGTTGTTATTGATCGCAGAGCAGAGTCTGTGTGGATCACCGCAAAAAAATAACATTTTCCTGTTGTAGATCGCTGCCAGTTTCGTCACTCACCGCCCTTATTGGCGGGTCCATATTACAGGATCAAGAGCAGTGGATGCGCCGGCCAGGTGGCCTAAACGCCTGCTTCGCGAACGTCGCATGACGAGAGAAGAAATTGTTAAGCCAAACGATTATAAGGGTCGTTGCAAAACAGAACTGCTTTAAAACGCTATATTTTCAATATGTTATCAATTTTTTGCATTTTTTTATGAATATCCTGGCATTTATTTGGCATTTGTTCGTCTCTCCCATGAAGGCATCGGGCAAAAAGGGGTTCATCCTGCGGCTCTGTCTTCCGATGAAAAGGGAATAATGGTATAAATTCTTGGGGAGAGAAAAGAATGACCCACAAAACCACTCAATTTGGTCTCAAGGGTAAAAGGCGGCTGCAGGCGGGCCTTGCTTGTGCTGTATCAGTGGCAGCATTGATGATGGCAGCGCCAGGCAGTGCAGCAGTGTTGGCCGCTGAAGGCGAACAAAGCATTTCAATCGAGGCGGGCGCGCTTGATGCGGCCCTTCTGCAGCTCTCAAACAAAGCAGATATTTTTGTGCTGGTTGATCCGGCTCTTGTGCAGGGCAAACTGGCGCCTGCTGTTGATGGCAGGCTAACGGCAGAGGCCGCCCTTACAAAGCTGCTGGCAGGCACAGGCCTCGGCTTCACCCGCCGTGATGACGGCGCTTACGTGGTGACTGAACAGGGGCGACAAGCTGCATCAGCTCAGAGCGCTGATACAGGTGACTCTGCTTTTGTATTGGAAGAAATTCTGGTAACGGCCACAAAAAAGGGCCGGGCAGAGAATATGCAGACGGTGCCGATTGCAATTACAGCCATGAATGAACACCAGCTTGATAAAGCCCTGTTTGAAAGCATTGCTGATATCGGCCACACCATTCCTAACGCTGTGCTAGAAGAATCTCAGTTCGTACCTGGACAGGCTGCCTTTTTTATTCGGGGTGTTGGTGTTAACCATACGGCGCAAACGATGGATCCATCAGTCGGGGTGGTTATTAATGGTATGTCACTTGGGCAAAATATGGGGATGACAACAGACAATTTTGATCTGGAATCCCTTGAAATCCTGAGAGGCCCGCAAGGCACCTTATTTGGTAGAAATGCAACTGGTGGTGCTGTCGTTCTGCGCACAAAACGGCCCTCGGGAGAATTTGGCGCAGAGCTGCGAGGGACGGTAGGCTCGTATGGGCGCAAGGACATTGCTTTTGCTGTTGAGGATAGCCTGATTGATGGCGTTCTGGCAGGTCGCATTGCGATGATGGCCAAAGAGCATGACGGTTATTTCACCAATGCCCAGGGTGGCCCCAAAATTGGCGAAGGGAGAACCAAGGTTATAAGGCCTACTCTGCATTACACACCAACGGAAAGCTTTGAAGCTTATCTGTTTTCTGAGTATGGGAGAGCTGATTCAGGCATGCCGCCACTCCGGCAAATTTTTGACCCTGACACTTACTACAGTACTATTTATACACCAACAACTGATGACCTGCAGGTGCTGGATCATGACTTCAAGGGGCCAAATACCATTGAGTGGTGGTACGTGATTGGTGAAATGAACTGGGATATTGGCTCTGGGCAGCTAACCTCTGTTACAGCTTACAGAGAGCATGACTCTGTTGTTTCGATTGATATTGATGGTGGCGGTGTTGATGCGCCTGTTCATTTTATCCCGTCACGGTCAAAGCAGCATCAATTTAGCCAAGAGTTGCGGTACGCGTTTCCTGTCGGGGAGCGGATTAACCTGACAACAGGCTTATATTATTTTAACCAGTCCTACCACAATGGGTTGGGAACAGACGTTTTTGGCGGCATCACCTTGAAGGATGGTTATACAGATCATGAAACGGCGGCTATTTTTGCTCAAGGGGAAGTCTCGTTTACTGATGAGCTGGTTCTAACTCTTGGGGGTCGTTATACAAAAGAGACCAAGGATGGCAGATATAGTGTCGAGAATTCCTGTGCTTTACCGCCTGTTACAGATTTGACCCTGCGAACTGGCTGTTTCTTTGGTTTTGAGGGAAGCAGAACATGGAAAAATTTCAGCCCTAGGGTTGGTTTGCAATGGCTGGTGAATGATGTTACTCAGGTCTATGGGTCATGGACACAGGGGTTCAAAAGTGGCGGGTTTAATAATGAAGCCGACTCAGTAGCTGCGGTTGGACCATTTGATGAAGAAACTGTAGAAGCCTACGAAGTTGGATTGAAAACTGACCTGTTTGACAGGCGCGTGCGCTTCAATCTGGCGGCATTTTTCAATAAATATAACGACATGCAACGCTCTATTTCTTTTGGTACACCGGGAGAGGGTTTTGACAATCGTCTCTTGAATGCAGGTCGGGCAGAAGTGATGGGCCTGGAAGCGGAATTGAACTGGATTGTGACTGATCATTTATCCATAACGGCTAATCTTGGTCTGATGAGCAATGACATTAAAGAATTTCCGGGGCTGGATGTTGACGGCGATGGTGCACCAGACCCGGAACTGGCAGTAACACGTAAACTGGCGAGAGTACCAGATGTAACTTATGGTATGGGTGTAACCTATGACGTGCCTTTACCAACAGGTGAAATGTCTTTGCATGGCAACTATAATTACACAGGGGAACGCTTTTCAGATGATGCTAATGCTGCTTACTTGGCACCATATAAATCTCTCAACGTAAAAGCAACATATAGGCCAGCGGAAGATAGCCGCTTCAGCGTATCTGCTTTTGGAAAGAATATCACCAATGAAGATGCCCCTTTATGGAGCCTGAAAACTAGTTTCTATCATATTGCCCAAATACGAACTCCTGCCACTTGGGGTGTTGAAATCAGTTATCAATACTGATCATTCTCAAATGGTTGATCGTGAAGCAGCGTCAATTTGGCGCTGCTTTTTCTTTGCGTTCATTAATCTGCACATCGTTCCATTTGGTCAGCTCATCTCAGCAGGCCTTGCCTTTGGGTATTGATACATGTTCTATAAACCTAACTTAGTAATTTAAACGGCAAGTGGGGAAATATTCAAAATGTTCAGGGAATTTATTAAAACAGCTGTTATGGCTGTGGGCTTGTTGTCAGGCGCGATATCAGTTGCTGCCGCAGATCCTTACGGCCTGCCGAAGGCATCACCTGAAAGTGTGGGTATGTCCAGCCAGCGGCTGGAGCGCATGACATCAGCGATGAAACAGTTTGTGGATGATGGCCAGATTGCCGGGATGATTACGGCTGTAGCGCGCCACGGCAAGCTCGTGCATTTTGAAACGGCGGGCTATGCTGATATTAAAACAGGCAAGGCGATGAAGCCGGATGCCATGTTCCGCCTGGCCTCCATGACCAAACCCATTACGGGGATTGCGGTGATGATTGCCTATGAAGATGGCAAGTTCCTCCTCGACGATCCGGTAGAGAAATATCTGCCGGAATTTAAAGGCATCAAAGTGTTCACACCTGAAGGGCTGGTAGAGCCGCGTGAACGGTTTACAGTGCGACAGCTTCTCACGCACACGGCCGGATTTATTCGTCATGTGGCCGATCATGAATTTACGGATGACCTGAAAGCACAGGCTGCGCAAACTCATGGTGCCACCTCTCTGGCGGACTATGTAAAGCGTATTGCAGGGCTGCCTCTGATGCGCCAGCCGGGCACAGAGTGGCGTTATAGCACGGCTGGCATTGATGTGCTGGGGCGCCTCGTGGAAGTATGGTCCGGTATGACTTTTGAGGCCTTCCTGCAAAAACGCCTGTTTGGCCCCCTCGGCATGGTAGATACCACCTTTAACCCGCCAAAGGATAAGTGGGACAGGATAGCAACTCTCTACACACCGGATGCACAGCATGGCCTTGTGGCAATAGGTAACAAGGGCATTGCAACGGGCGGGCTCTATGCAGATCATTTTGGCCCCGATAGTCAATATGGGCTTGAAACCGGGGGTGGCGGCCTTGTGGGCACGTTGGCGGATTATATGCGCTTTTGCCAGATGCTTCTGAATGGCGGCGAGCTGGACGGTGTCCGCATTTTAAGCCCGACAACAGTAAAGCTGATCAGTTCGAACCATTTGCCGGAAAGTTTTGGCCCCACACCGCTGGCAAGCCTTGGCCAATACAAGCTGAAGAAACCAGGGCTTGGTTTTGGCCTTACCATGGCAGTGGTCAATGATCCTGTTGCGCAAGGCACGGCTGGTTCTGTCGATGAATATTATTGGGGTGGGGCTTATGGCACCGGTTTTTGGATTGACCCCAAGCAAGATTTGATTGGCCTTATCTTCCTTCAGATACTGCCGGGTAGTGTTTACTCCACGCGGGATAGGGTACATCAGATGACCTATCAGGCCATTATCGGCGAGTAAAATTTAATTGGGGAAAGGGGCGTGATGGCCCCTTTTTTCTGGTGCGACTCAGCCACACTTTCTGGTTCTTTTCTGCTGATTTGTCTCCCTTTGCAGAGGGGACAAAAAACACCCTGTCTTTTCTTAAACGTTCTTCATGGCTGAAGCGGAAAATTTTTCTGCACTTTTTTCTCTTTCTCTTTCCCTACGAGCCTTTCCTTGCCCTGCCCCCTTGAGAGGGCGTACACTTACCGTTGCTGATGGAGGGCAGCGGCAGTGATTAAAAAGTGGATCAGCAGGAAAGCAGTTCCCCGGGAAGAAGAGGCAAAAGCCGAGCTTCCGGGTGAGGCTGCCTCTGTGCCAGGCCGCAGCAGTGCTGTGGAAAACCTGTTCCGTGAGCATAACGCTGCGCTGATCAGCTTTTTGCGCATGCGCCTCACGTCCGAACAGGAAGCCAGAGATGTGGCGCAGGAAGCCTATGTGCGCCTTCTGCAACTGGATAAACCGCAGGAGCTGAACTTCCTGAAGGCCTATCTTTACAAAATTGCGTCCAACCTGGCGGTGGATAGCCTGCGCCGCAAACAGCGGCAGGATAAGAACGAACAGGCAGGCCCCCTGTTTGATTTTGAGGCTCAGCCCAGCCAGGAAAAGCAGGTGGCCAGCCGGCAGGAACTGGCTCTGGTGCGCAAGGCAGTGGCGGAGCTGCCCTTGAAGCAGCGACAGGCTTTTTTGCTCAGCCGGGATGGCTGGTCCAGTGGGCGTATCGGTGCCTATATGAATGTGAGTGATCGCACGATCCGTAATTATCTGTGTCAGGCGCTGGAACATATTGAAAACCGGCTCGGGGATGTGGCCATGGAAAAGAGAGCAGGCAAGCATGACTGAGGGACAAAAACAGCAGCACACAGAAGGGCCGCCACCCACCCTGATGCGGCAGGCACGGGAATGGCTGGTGCGCCTGCGTGATGATGATATCTCTGTAGAAGAAATTACTGAGTGGCAGACATGGCTTTCTGTGTCCCCTGAGCATCGAAGCGCGTACCAGCAAGCGGAAAGGGTTTGGCATATCGCCTCGGAAGCTGATCTGTCTGGCCTTGAGCGCGACGTAGCAGCCGAGAGGGGTGAGCTTTTTGCCTGGCTCCGCAATCTGTTCCGGCCCGTGGTGCTGGTGCCCGCTTTTGCTGTGGCTGCTGCCTTTCTTGCCTGGCCCTATATGGCTGAGCTGTCTGCGCCGCTAACAGAGATGAACAGCACGATTGTAACAGCGCGAGCGGAGCACCGGCTTGCTACGCTGCTTGATGGCACCGAAATGAATGTGGGTGCGGCCAGTGATGTGCAGGTGAATTTCTCGAGAGATGATAGACGTATCATACTGCGCGCTGGGGAAGCCTGGTTTGATGTGGTTGGTGATCCGGAGCGCCCCTTTGTTGTGGCAACCCCGCTGGGTGATATCACTGTTGTGGGCACGGCTTTTAATGTGCGCCTCGCGGGGGACAGGGCCGTTGTCACGGTGGAGGAGGGCCTTGTGGATGTGCGTCGTTCGGGTGAGGCGGTGCGTGTTGGCGTTGGATCCAGCGCCGTTTTATCACAGGAGGGAGTGCCAAAGGTGGTGCCTGCCAAGCCTGTTTCCTGGCGACAGGACAGGCTGGTGTATCGGGCAGAGCCTCTGCGTTATGTGGTGGCGGATATCAACCGTTATAGCAATGTCCGGATTGAGCTGATGGATGAGAGGGTCGGCCAGCTTTCCTATTCCGGGGCTATGTCTCCCAGTGCCATGGCAGATTGGCTGGAAGGCCTTAAGCTTGTGTTCGCTGTTGAGGTGAGCACAGGAGAGGATGGCACCATCCGTATCAGAAGCCGTTCATGAATAGCTAAATTTTGTTGTTTAGGATAAAATCCAAAAAATATTTTCCGCTTATGCAGCGACCGTCGTTTTAGAGATGAAGCTGCAGGCATCGGAAGGCTGCAGCATATAACGAGACAACATCAGAAGGATTATTATTTTGGTTTTGCGGCCCGTGAAGACAAGGAAAAGAAAGTTGAACTTGATGACCAGACGCTAAGCGAAACCGGTTCGGTCGTGTGGAATCTGCCAAACCTCTGGTCTCAATTTAACTATCCAACTCTG
>JBNKGK010000067.1:0-12434 GCA_050289785.1 Kordiimonas sp. | reverse complement strand
AGTGTGGACACGGATATTGTGCCCCTTACCGGCCTGACGGCTTGTGAACGGCCGGATGACACCGGCTGCATCATCTCCTACCTCAGCTTTGGCCCGGAAGGCAATGTAGCCCCGATGAAAGCCCTGTTTGACAGCTCCACCGGCTTTAGCGGTGACCCCCGCAAGGGCACCCAAATACTGTGCACCAATCCGCTAAACTGGCAAATTGACCAGGCGGCCCCTCGCACCGGAAATTTGGGTGGATTGCCACTGACCATGGGCAAAACACCTCTGCCCGCCGTGGTGCCCGCGCTCACCGGCGCACGCTGCGGGGAAGATGGCTTCCTTTATCTCACCGAACCGCCACAAGGCGAATGGCGACAATATGTCATGGCAGGCGAAAATTACCACGCCTATGACTATAACCTGTTTTACATGAACATCCGTGAGAACGCTGCCCTGCGCGCCAAAGCATGGCTGAATGCCCACAGGGCAGACCTGCCATGAGCGCCATTATTTCCATTCAGGAACTCAAAGCCTCGCTCCCTAAAGGCAAGCGACTTTTGGGGTTGGATATCGGCTCAAAAACCATTGGGCTTGCGCTATCTGATATCACGCTAACGATTGCCACTCCGATGGAAACCATCCGCCGCAGCAAATTCAAGGTGGATGTGGCTACCTTACAGGATATTGTTGAAAAACAAGGTGTTGGCGGCTTTGTACTCGGCTGGCCCGTGAATATGGATGGCAGCGAAGGCCCCAGATGCCAATCCACCATGGCTTTTTCAGAGAATTTGGCCAAGGTGATTGACCTGCCTCAGGCGCTGTGGGATGAGCGCCTCTCCACCGCCGCCGTGGAACGAACCCTTATTGAGGCCGACAGAAGCCGTGCCCGCCGCAAGGAACTGGTGGATAAAATGGCTGCAGCTTATATCTTGCAAGGGGCACTCCATGCATTTTGACAATGGCAGCAAACACGAAGCTTGCAGCCCCTGCCATTTCGGCCTATAAGGCCGTTTTGATGAGCACACATAAGAGCATTGACGCATCCTACCCGCGCGCGGAAGTTGATCCGCCCTCGGGCGAGTTATTCCCCCACAAACACCTTTTGGGTATCTGGGGGATGGACCCTGTTTCCATCAAATATCTTCTCGATAAATCGGAAGCTTATGTTGCCCAGAACAGGCGGGCACAAAAAAGCTCGCAGATATGCGCAGGGCTGACGCAGATCAACCTGTTTTTTGAGAATTCGACCCGCACCCTGATGAGCTTTGAAATCGCCGGCAAGCGGCTGGGAATGGACACCATTTCCATGTCCACCGGGTCCTCTTCCATCAAAAAGGGGGAGACTCTGCTGGATACTGCCGCCACGCTGAATGCCATGCACCCTGATGTGCTGGTAGTTCGTCACGGGGACAGCGGGGCAGTAAAACTGCTCTCCGAGAAAATGTCATGCGCCGTGATTAACGCGGGTGACGGCCGGGCTGAGCATCCAACCCAAGCCTTATTGGATGCCCTGACAATCAGACAGCGCAAAGGCAAACTCCACGGCCAGACCATTGTGATCTCTGGCGATATTGCGCACAGCCGGGTGGCACGCTCTAACATCTACCTTTTAAATGCCATGGGTGCCCGCGTGCGGCTGGTGGCGCCCCCTACCCTGCTTCCCAAAGATGTGGACAGGCTAGGTGTGGAAGTATCCACCCGCATGGATGAGGGCCTTAAAGGCGCTGACGTGGTTATGATGCTACGCCTGCAGCAGGAACGGATGCAAGGTGCCTTCCTGCCCTCGCTCAGGGAATATTTCCGCTTCTGGGGGCTAACCCGTGAAAAGCTGGCCTACGCCAAGGATGATGTGCTTGTGATGCACCCCGGCCCCATGAACAGGGGTGTGGAAATCGCCTCAGATGTGGCGGATGACCTTGATCGCTCTGCCATCGAAGAACAGGTGGAAATGGGTGTGGCCGTACGCATGGCCTGTATTGATGTACTGACAAGCAAGCTGAGAGAGGGGAACAAGGCATGAGCACCCTCTACACAAACGCAAGGTTGATCGACCCTGCCACCGAGCTGGATACAAAAGGCAGCCTGTTGGTTGAAGATGGCCTGATTAAAACTATAGGCGCTGATGTAGCCGCTCCTGAAGGCGCTGAAATTGTTGATTGCAAAAGCCGTGTGCTCTGCCCCGGCCTGATTGATATGCGTGCCCACAGGGTGGATCAGGAATCGGCTCTGGCTGGCGGTATCACAACTGTAATACTCCAGCCTGATCAGACAACCATGATTGATACAGACCCCGTCGTGGAACGCATTCGCCGCCGCTCTCAGGAAACCCACAGCGTTCAGGTTTATCCCATGGGCGCTGCCACAACAGGCATGAAGGGGGCCCAACTGGCTGAAATTGGCCAGATGCAGGAATCAGGCGCTGTTGCCTTCACCGATTGCCGCCATGCTGTGGCGGATAGCCAGGTGATGCGGCGTCTGCTTGAATATAGCCGCTATTTTGATGCCCTTGTGGTGCAATTTGCACAGGACACCAGCCTGGCAAATGGTGCCTATGCGAATGAGGGCGAGATTGCCACACGGCTGGGCCTACCCGGCATTCCCGCTGCTGCGGAAGCCATGCAGATAGAGCGCGATGTGCGGCTGGCAGAACTCACCGGTGCCCCCATTCACTTTGCGCTTATCTCTTCTCGTGAAGGGGTAGAGGCAATAAGGGCCGCGAAGAAAAAGGGCCTGAAAGTAAGCTGCTCCACAGCGCCGCACTATTTGAACCTGAATGAAAATGCGCTTGAAGGCTACCGCACATTTGCAAGAGTAAGCCCCCCTCTGCGTACAGAAGAAGACAGGCTCGCCCTGATTGACGCTGTGGCAGATGGCACGATAGACAGCATTGTCAGCGACCATGACCCCCAGAGCGAAGATATGAAACGTTTGCCTGTAGACCAGGCCGCTCCTGGGGTTGTTGGCTTTGAAACATTGCTGCCACTCACGTTAACCGTGGTTCATAGTGGCAAGGTTAGCTTGTTGACAGCCCTGAAGGCCCTGACATCCACGCCAGCCACCCTCCTGAAACTGGAGAGTGGCAAACTGGCGGAAGGGGCACCCGCTGATCTTACAATTTTTGACCCGGACAAACCCTGGCGCATCGATAAATATAACTTCCTGTCCAGTGCCAGAAACACATTATTTGACACGCTGCCCGTGCAAGGCAAAGTGTGGCGCACCATTGTGGGTGGCGAAACCTTATATCAAGAGGCATAGAAAATGGAGTTTTCCTTCCCTATGCTCAGCGTTCTGGTGCTGGGCTATTTGCTAGGTTCTGTGCCTTTTGGGCTGCTGATTACAAAACTGGCTGGCCTGGGTGATATCAGGGGCATTGGCTCTGGTAATATTGGTGCCACTAATGTGCTGAGAACTGGCAGAAAAGACCTCGCGCTGGCCACTCTCCTATTAGACGCAGGCAAAGGGGCTATCGCTGTGCTTATTGCCCGCCAGCTCTCTGAACCCGGCATAGCAGCTTATGCTGGCATGGCAGCTTTCATTGGCCACTGCTTCCCACTGTACCTGAAATTTAAAGGCGGTAAGGGCGTCGCCACCTTCCTCGGTACGCTTGTTGCCATCTCCCCCATTCTTGGCGGTGTTGCGGCAGGCACATGGCTGTTAACGGCCCTTATTTTCCGCATGTCTTCTTTGTCCGCTTTGATTGCCGCTTTGGTTGCCCCCCTGTTTGCCCTGTTTGTCATGGCAAGCAATATCTGGCTACCTGTGGCCCTGATGACGCTGGTTATCTATATCCGCCATCATGAAAATATCAGCCGCATTCTCAAGGGTGAGGAACCAAAAATCGGTTCAAAAAAATAACTCAAAGTTCATTCTATCCACTTTGAGTTGACTTGAAGACAGCAAATAGGCACTCTGCCCGCCATGCAAAATCAAGCAAACTCTATTTCTGTAACAGAGATGACTGCCCGTCTGCGCCTTATCAGGACAGAAGGCATCGGGCCCGTCTCCTTCAGGCGCCTGCTGGGGAGGTTTGGCAGTGCCGCCTCAGCGATGAAGCAACTTGATGAGCGAAAATATAAACCTGCCAGCCAAAGTACATGCGAAGATGAACTGGCTGCTCTGGAAGCCAGAGGTGGTACTGCCCTCTTCTGGGGAACTGACGCCTATCCTGCCCAACTGGCCGCTACAGAGGACGCACCGCCTATTCTGCTTTGTCTTGGCAATGCTAACATTCTGCACCAGGCATCAGTGGCCATTGTTGGCGCACGTAATGCCAGCGCGAATGGTATCAAGCTCACACAGCAGATCGCAAAAGGCCTGTCTGACGCTGGCTTTGTTACCGTTTCTGGGCTAGCACGTGGCATAGACACGGCCTGTCACAGCCACTCCCTATCAGCAGGCACCACCGCCTGCATGGCGGGTGGCCTTGATATTATCTACCCACCAGAAAATAAAAAGCTCTATGAAGCTATTATTGAAAATGGTGCAGTTGTTAGCGAAATGCCCATGGGGGCTGAACCACAGGCTCGGCACTTCCCCAGGCGCAACCGCATTATATCTGGCCTGGCGCGAGCTGTGCTGATTGTAGAAGCCGCTAAAAAATCAGGCTCACTGATTACGGCGCGTTATGCGGCTGATCAGGGCCGTGATGTGTTTGCTGTACCCGGCTCCCCCCTAGACCCTCGCGCGCAGGGCACCAACCAGCTGATAAAGGATGGAGCCACACTTACAGAATGCGCTGATGATATTATCAGTGAACTGCAAAGCCTGCCGCTTATAGCAGCGCCCGCTAGCAAACAAGGGAAATCGGTACAGCTTTCCTTTTCGCCTTCTGAAGTGGCCGCAAAGAGCATTAATGGGAACGGTGAGACCTCTCTTCTCTCACTGCTTGGTGCTACACCGGTGCAACTGGATGATCTTATCCGCCTCTCGGGCCTGCCCGCTGACACCGTGAATGCCACCATTCTGGATTATGAACTAGAGGGGAAAATCACCCGTCATTCAGGAGGCCGTATAAGTCGCAATTTATGAACAATTGCATAAGATCATTGCAATCCACCACACTTCGAACTAGGTGAAGGCTGACCAAAAGCACGCTTGGAACCATACGTTCTAACAGGGGAAGACATAAACGTATGAATGTTGTCATTGTAGAATCGCCCGCAAAGGCCAAAACGATCAACAAATATCTTGGTAAAGATTACAAAGTCTTAGCCAGCTTTGGGCATGTGAGAGACCTGCCTGCAAAAGATGGTTCCGTAAAGCCGGATGAAGATTTCGCCATGGACTGGATAGTCGATAGTGATTCGAACAAACGCCTTACAGAAATTGCCAAAGCCGTTAAAGAAGCCGATAGATTGTACCTCGCGACTGACCCCGACCGCGAAGGAGAAGCGATCAGTTGGCATGTGCTTGAAGTGCTGGCAAAGAAACGTGCCCTGAAAGGCAAGGAAGTGAAGCGGGTGGTTTTCAACGCCATCACCAAATCTTCCATTTTAAAAGCAATGGCAGAGCCCCGTGATCTGGATGATGAGCTGGTGAAAGCCTATCTGGCCCGCCGTGCACTCGATTATCTTGTTGGCTTCACCCTCTCGCCCGTACTGTGGCGTAAGTTGCCAGGTGCCCGATCTGCAGGGCGCGTACAGTCTGTTGCGCTGCGTCTGGTATGTGAACGCGAATCGGAAATCGAAAGATTCGTTTCGCAGGAATATTGGTCCGTTGAGGCTGCGCTGAAGAATGATAGCGGCAAGCCCATCCTGAGCCGCCTGTTCTCTCAGAACGGTGAAAAACTGCAAAAAATGAGCCTCAAAAATGAGGCTCAGGCAAAAGAAGCCGCTGCCCTTGTAGAGCGCACACCACTGACCGTTAAAAGTGTGGAGCGCAAACCGGCCAAACGCCACCCACAGCCACCTTTCACCACCTCAACTTTGCAGCAGGAAGCCGCCCGAAAGCTCGGGTTTTCAGCCAGCCACACCATGCGTGTTGCCCAAAGCCTGTATGAAGGTAAGTCTATCGGCGGGGAAGTGACTGGTCTTATCACCTATATGAGGACAGACGGTGTAAGCATCGCTCAGGAGGCCCTGAATGCTACACGGCAAGTGATTAGCGGCCGCTACGGTGATAAATTCCTGCCCTCCAGCCCACGCATGTATAAAACCAAAGCGAAAAACGCGCAGGAAGCCCACGAAGCAATCCGCCCGACGGACCCTGCCCGCACGCCTTCTGAGGTCGCTCACGCGCTAAATGCAGACGAACTGAAGCTGTATGAACTGGTGTGGCGCCGCCTGATTGCCAGCCAGATGGAGAGCGCCCTGATGGAGCGCACCACGATCAGCATTTTTAATGCCGATGGCACGGCAGAATTGAAAGCAACAGGCTCTGTCATCCAGTTTGAGGGCTTCCTTTCTGTGTACCAAGAAGGCCGGGATGATGAGACGACCGAGGAAGAAAGCCGCCTGCCCGCCCTGAAAGAAGGGGAGGTTCTGGCGCTTGAGAAGGTGACACCCAAGCAGCACTTCACAGAAGCTCCACCACGGTTTACCGAGGCAAGCCTTGTCAAACGCATGGAAGAACTGGGCATTGGCCGCCCGTCCACCTATGCCTCCATCCTCACAGTGCTGCGAGATCGCAGCTATGTGAAAATGGATAGAAACCGCTTTATCCCTGAGGATAAAGGCCGGTTGGTGACAGCCTTCCTCGAAAAATTCTTTGATCGCTATGTGGAATATGATTTCACCGCCAATCTGGAAGAAAAGCTGGATGATATTTCTGCCGGCAATGCGGATTGGAAGAAAGTCCTTTCTTCCTTCTGGACAGATTTCAAACCCAAAACAGAAGAAATTCTGGCGGTTCGTAATGCAGAAGTGATTGATGCGCTGGATGATTTTCTTGCCCCCATGCTGTTTGCAGAAACAGAAGATGGCAAAGACCCGCGCAAGTGCCCCTCCTGTGATGATGGCCGCCTGGGCCTGAAAACCAGCCGTTATGGTGCCTTTGTGGGCTGCTCCAATTACCCTGAGTGCGGTTATACCCGGCCCTTTGGCTCAAACAGTGCCGAAAACGAGAACGACCAAGCTGCCGACGGCCCCAATGTTTTGGGTGTGGACCCGGAAACAGGAGAAGAGGTCAGCGTGCGCTCTGGTCGCTTCGGGCCTTATATTCAGCTTGGAGAAACGGTAAAGGGTGAAAAACCCAAGCGCGCCAGCATCCCGAAGGACGTGGATAAGGATAGCGTTGACCTTGAAAAGGCCCTTGCACTGCTGTCTCTACCCCGTGAAGTGGGCACCCACCCAGAAAGCGGGAAGCCGATCACAGCCTCCATTGGGCGCTATGGGCCGTATCTCGCCCATGATGGCTCATACGCGAAGCTTGGCTCCACGGAAGAGGTGTTTTCCACGGGGCTAAACCGCGCCGTTGCCTTGATTGCCGATAGCAAAGCCAAAAAACCAGGTGGCACAAAAACTGTCCTGAAGGAACTTGGCGACCATCCTGACGAGGGCGACCCGATCCGTGTGCTGGATGGCCGTTACGGCCCTTATGTGAACCACAAGAAGGTGAACGCCACCCTACCTAAAGGCACTGAGCCAACAGAAGTAACGCTGGAACAGGCGCTGGAATGGTTGGCAGCCAAGGCCTCGAAGAAGAAAAAAGCACCTGCCCGTAAAACAACAAAAAAAACAACAACGAAAAAAGCTGCACAATCCAAAAAAGCCTCTTAAACTAGCTTCTGGTTTGTTCAACTTATAAGGAGAGTATGCTCTTGGCGCGTAAAAATCAGCCTGAAGGGCTGCCAGATAAAGAGCAGGTTCTTTCCTTCATTCGTGACTTTGATGGCAAAGTGGGCAAGCGCGAAATTGCCCGCGCCTTTGGCATAAAAGGGCCAGATAAAGTTCTGTTGAAAAAGATATTGCGGGAGCTGATGGAAGAAGGCCTTCTTGCCAGGGATAGCGGAACATCGCTGCGCCCGGCTGACCGGATGCCCGGCGTGCAGGTCGTGGAATTTGCGGGGCTGGACAAGCACGGTGATGTGCTTCTAAAAGCCGTGAACTGGCAGGGCGAGGGCAAGCCCCCCACCATCTTCCTATCCGAAAAAAGCGGCCGCTCCGGCAAGCATCAGCGAGGTAGAGGCCCTGCTATTGGCCCTGGTGATCGCGCGCTTGTGCGGCTGATCCCTATTAAGGACAATCCCCCTATCTACCGCGCCCATATCATCAAAGTGCTGAAAAGTGCACCTTCCTCCATCATGGGTATCTTCAAGGGCGGTGAAAATGGTGGCCGCATCGAACCGGTGGATAAAAAGAACCGTGATGAATATTGGGTGGACCGCGACGATATTAGTGGCGCCAAGGACGGCGAACTGGTGCTTGCCGAACCAGCCAAACCCGGAAAGCGCCAATCCGGGCCCAAACGCGCCCGCGTGAAGGAACGGCTAGGTGACCTGAGCGATGCCCGCTCCATCAGCATGATTGCTATTCACAGCCATGAAATTCCTTATGAATTCCCGGATGATGTGTTGGAAGCCGCCAGAAAAGCAAAACCCGTTGCCCTTGGCAAACGTACAGACCTGCGCCATATCCCACTGATAACCATTGACCCCGCTGACGCGCGGGACCATGACGATGCCATCTGGGCTGAACCAGATGATAACCCGGAGAATAAAGGCGGCTGGCACGTGCTGGTGGCCATTGCTGATGTGGCCCACTATGTGCGCCAGGGCAAACCACTGGACAAAGAAGCCTTAAAGCGCGGCAATAGCTGCTATTTCCCTGACCGTGTGGTGCCCATGCTGCCGGAAGAGCTGTCAGCAGACTTATGTAGCCTGAAACCGGGGCAGGAACGCGCCTGTATGGCCGTGCATATGTGGTTTGATAAAAGCGGCAATAAAACAGGCCACAAGTTCGTGCGCGGCCTGATGAAAAGCCATGCCAATGTGCATTATGCGCAGGCGCAGGCGGCCCTAGACGGTGAAACAGACGAGATAACAGCCCCTCTGGTGGAACCTGTACTAAAGCCGCTCTATGGGGCCTTTAAAGCCATCATGAAGGCACGGACCAAGCGCCAGCCGCTAGAGCTGGACCTGCCAGAACGCCGCATTGTGCTGGATGACAAGGGTCATGTGCAGGGCATCAGCTTGCGCGACAGGCTGGATACCCACCGCATTGTGGAGGAAATGATGATTTCCGCCAACGTATGCGCTGCAGAGGAACTGGAAAAACATCACATTGCTGCCATGTACCGTGTGCATGAAGAGCCCCCAATGGACAAACTGGAAAGCCTGAGAGATTTCCTGGCTACACTGGAACTGAGCCTCACCAAAGGCAGCGTGATGATGCCTCGCCTCTTCAACGGCATCCTCGCCAAAGTGAAGGACGAGCCACACGAGCAGCTTGTGAATGAAGTGGTGCTAAGAAGCCAGACACAGGCCTATTATTCGCCTGAAAATATGGGGCACTTTGGCCTGGCGCTCGCGCGTTATGCCCACTTCACCTCGCCTATTCGCCGCTATTCTGACCTTCTGGTCCACCGTGGCCTTATCCGCGCCCTGAAATTGGGTCCTGACGGCCTGACGGATGAAGAAGTGAAAGATATGGCAGATATTGGGGAAAAAATATCTACCACAGAGCGTCGCGCCATGCTGGCTGAACGCGATTCGACAGATCGTTATCTCGCGTCTTATCTGTCAGATCATGTGGGCGATGAGTTCATTGGCCGCATTTCAGGCGTTACCCGCTTTGGATTATTTGTGGCGCTGGAGCCATCAGGCGGTGACGGCTTAATCCCCATCTCAGAAATCGGGCAGGATTTTTACCGGCTGGACGAAGCCACCCACCGCCTGATCGGCGAACAATATGGTGAAGAATTCCGTCTGGGTGACAGGATTAACGTGAAACTGGTGGAAGCCAACCGCTATACCGGCGGCCTGAAGCTGGAATTGTGTGGTGAGCGGGATATCCCTGAATTTGCAAAGGTTTCAAAAAAACGCGGCCACCCATCTGGCAAAAAGCGCAATGGCTCACCACCGCCCGGCAAAGCCGGCCGACCTTCCATCCCTCGCAGCAAAAAAGCCCGACGCCGAAAAGGATAGGAACGTATTCGTGCCATGGACTGGTATTTAGCCATAAAAACACTGCACATCCTAAGCGCCACAATCCTTTTCGGAACCGGCCTCGGGATTGCTTTCTTTATGTTCAGGGCCCGTTTCACCAGCAATCTCACACAAAAGCTGTATGCCGCAGAAAACACCGTTCTGGCTGATTATATTTTCACGCTACCCGCTGTTATTATCCAACCGTTTTCTGGTGCCTGGCTTATCTGGCAGGGAGGGTATGACTGGCAAGAAAAGTGGCTCGTTATTACCTATACTCTTTATCTTCTCGCCGGGCTGTGCTGGGTGCCTGTGGTATGGATTCAGATACAGCTTAAAAAGATGCTTCAGCATGCCAACCGGAAGCAAGCAGCTTTACCCGACAGGTACAACAGGCTTTTCAGGCTCTGGTTCGTTCTGGGATGGCCTGCCTTTACCGGACTTGTTTTCATTTTTTATCTTATGGTTGCCAAACCCTTATGACGAAAAAAACAGAGCCAATTTTCAAAAGTATCTTTGGTATGCAGTGGGATAACCTTCCCCCTGTGATGCACAGGCATTACGCTAGCACACCCTATTCACATGATGTAACCATCGCCGAGGGTACACTCGACGTTTACACCGCCCCTTGCATCAAATGGCTGAAACCTTTCTTTAACCTGCTGGGCAGTGTGCCCTTGCACACCGAGAAAAACGTGCCTGTCACGGTTCACTTCCGAAGTGCGCCCGATACAAAATGTTTCTGTTTTGACAGAAATTTTCATTTCAGGAATGGTAGGCCTTATCGCTTCGTTTCCCATATGGAACAGCGGGGAGAAGAAGTCACTGAAATCATGAAGTTTGGCCTTGGCTGGCGCATGAACTACCTGTGGCAGGATAATAAAGTCATTCTGGCCCCTATTGGCTTTTGCCTTTCTATCTTCAACCGCATCATTCCCCTTCCTCTATCCTGGCTGATTGGAACAGCTTATGCGGAAGAAGAAGCTATTGATGACACGCATTTCAGGATGTTTGTGGAAATACGCCACCCATTACTGGGGAGAATATACGAATATAAAGGCCAGTTTGAAATGATTGACCACAATGGCTAAGCGCGTCCTCATTATTGGTGGGTATGGAAATTTTGGCAGCTATATAGCTAAAACTCTGGCTCGCGAGCCATCTATTCAGCTCATCATTGGTGGCCGCTCTGCTGAGAGGGCAAAACAATTCATCCAATGCATGGAATCAACTGCACTGACACCAGAAAGTGCGCAACTTAATATTCATGATGATGTGGAAACCGCCCTATCTGCCATACAGCCAGATATCGTGATTCACACATCTGGCCCATTTCAGGAGCAAGGCTACAGCGTGGCCACAGCCTGTATTCAACAAAGCTGCCATTATATTGATCTGTCGGACGGCAGGGCTTTTGTAAACGGCATCTCAGGCCTAAATACAAAAGCAAAAGAACAGGGAATACTGGTTGTCAGCGGTGCCAGTTCTGTCCCCTGTCTATCTTCCAGCATCATTGAGCACTACCAGGGTCAGTTTAGCCACCTCGAAGGCATTGATTATGGTATTTCCACAGCACAGAAAACCAACAGGGGTGAAGCAACAACGGCAGCCGTATTATCCTATGCTGGCAAAACCTTTAAAACCCTGATCAAGGGGAAAATGACCCCCGTCTATGGCTGGCAACATATCCACCGTCATTATTTTATCGGGCTCGGTAGCCGTTTTCTGGGAAACTGTGATATTCCTGACCTGGATATTTTTCCAAAGCGCTATCCTAACCTGAGAACAATACGTTTCTATGCGGGATTAGAGCTTCCTCTGCTCCATATAGGCTTATGGGGCCTTTCCTGGCTCGTTAGGTTAGGCATTATCTCGCCACTTAACAAAAGAGCCGCTTTTTTACTGAAAATATCATTTCTCTTTGACCGCTTTGGCACTGATCAGAGCGCTTTTTATATGCGAATGAACGGAAGCGACAAACAAGGGAATAAAAAAGAACTGCAATTTGACCTGACCGCAAAATCCGGGGACGGCCCTTTCATCCCCTGTATGCCTGCCATTTTGCTCGCCAAGAAACTAGCCAAAGGTGAAATGACTGAAACCGGAGCAATGCCCTGTGTTGGCTTGATCTCGCTAGATGAGTATCTGGAAGCCCTGAAGCCCCTTGACATTTCGTGGCAGATTTCAAGCCAACAAACTTAGCGGGCCTACAATATCCCCAGTTTCACAAACACTTCCGCCACATCATCGGCGAAATTTTCGCCTTTTCTAAGCACAGGCACATCGGCTGGCAGGCCTGTAATCTCCTTATTTTCTGTAGCGATCAAGGCGACAGGAATATTTTTGGTGGTGGGCATGGCACGAA
>JBNKGK010000066.1:0-12468 GCA_050289785.1 Kordiimonas sp. | reverse complement strand
GCCAGAAATCATCCACACCATCAGAAAGCAGCAGTACCTCAATACCCTTGGCGCGGAAACCTTCAAGCTGCGGGCTTTTCGCCACCGCTTTTTCATCCGTACCGGTGATATAATAGATGGCAGACTGTTTGTCTTTCATACGGGAAACATAATCCGCCAGCGTTGTCCAACCTTCCTGCGTGGTGGATTTAACGCGAAGTAGTTTCAGAAGGTCTTCCCGGCGCTCAAAATCCTCATAAAGACCTTCCTTGATCACCGCGCCAAACTCGTTCCAGATAGCCAGAAACTTATCTGTCTCCTTCTCGGCCATTTTGTTCAGCTCGCCCAGAATTTTCTTGGTGATGGCTTTCGACATACGGCTGAGCGTGGGGTTATTTTGCAGCATTTCCCGGCTGATGTTCAGCGGTAGATCCTGGCTATCCACCACACCGCGCATGAAGCGCAGCCAGCTTGGCAGCAGGTCTTCACTATCATCGGTGATGAACACGCGCTTCACATACAATTTCACACGGTTTTTGCGGGCAGGGTCAAACAGGTCCATCGGTCGCTGCGTGGGAACAAACAGCAGCACTGTATATTCCTGCATCCCTTCCACCTTATAGTGCATGGTGAGGCTCGGCTCATCAAAACCATGGCCCACATGGCGGTAGAACTCTGTATATTGCTCGTCTGTGATATCAGATTTAGGGCGTGTCCAGATGGCAGAGCCGCTGTTCACCACCTCTGGCTCGCCGTCCTTCTCATCTTTCTCTTTATCGTCTTCCGCCTTTTCACCACCCTTGATCGCGAGCGTGATCGGCACAGCGATATGATCGCTATATTTGGAGACGATGCTCTTCAGGCGATATTCTTCCAGAAATTCTGTTGCCTCTTCCTTGATGTGCAACACAATTTCCGTACCGGTGTTGGCTTTTGTGGCTTCACTGATTTCATAGGTGCCTTCACCCTGGCTTTGCCACAGCCACGCTTCGGCATCATCTGCCTTCTTCGTGGTCACTGTTACATTATCAGCCACCATGAACACAGAGTAGAAACCCACCCCAAACTGGCCAATCAACTGAACATCTTTTTTGCTGTCACCCGTCAGCTGATCCACAAAGTTGGACGTGCCGGAACGCGCAATAGTACCAAGATTGGCCACCAGATCATCCCGGTTCATGCCGATACCATTATCCGCCACCGTGATGGTTTTCGCATCTTTATCAACGGTGATCGCAATACCAAACTCACCAGCCTCTTTTGTCAGCTCTGGTTTGGTGAGCGCTTCATAGCGCAGCTTGTCACACGCATCAGACGCGTTCGAGATTAACTCCCTCAAGAAGATTTCCCTGTCGGAATAAACAGAGTGAACCATCATATGAAGCAGGCGGGAGACTTCTGCTTCAAAACCCATTTTTTCTGTTTTTACGTCAGCCATAGTTTCCTCAGCACGTTAGACAGCCAATATTTTTATGTAATTTTCTGAAAAGGCAGCCCCAACATGGCACTGCCCATTGCCTTCATGTAAGAACTATTGGTGGAAGATCAAGAGGCTGGTTTTTCTTCCTTGACTGGTGGCTGAATAAATTCTTCCCTCGAGCGGGTGAGAACGGCGGTGTCAGCGCCGTCCAGCTTAAAGAGCCAGCCTTTGAATTTCTGATTGAGAGCAGCCGCTTCCGCCGCTCCATCCTCGGGAGCGCCTTCCAGCACTTTACTTTCGCCATTATCACGCGCAGAGGCATCAAAAGAGGCTTCCAGCTGTGCCCAGTTTGTCCCATCTTCCTCTGTGAAAAAGGTGAAATCAACTGTAAGACCATCCTGTGTTTGCACAGATAGAGTTCCTGATGGTGTCATCAGCGGGTTGGCCACATGCCGCACATCTGCTAGTTCCACATCTGCGAGCGTACGCACCGGCTGACCGAGTTTCCAGTCCGCAACCGCCACTTCATCCTTCTTGAGGTTGGAAACCACAAATCCATCACCTTCCGCTGCCCGGTTCAGCACCGTGTGGCCGTAGGAAATGGTTTTGACCCGCTTTTCATCAATCTCAAGCAGCTTTTTATCCAGCCACCAGATGGGCTGTGGCTGCGCTTCAGCAAGGGCGGTTACCAGCCAGGCACGGGTTTCCCCCTCACGGAAGGTATAGGTCAGCGACCGGCCATTGGCCCCTTCCTTGCGTTTGCCCATTTTAAAGTCCAGCAGGGATTTGCCTGCCTTATCCTTCAGGCCAATCAAAATGGCTTCATCCGTAAGGCCCAAACGATCAAACCTGTCCGGGTTCGTGGTTTTAGGTTCGCGCCGTTCAGAACGGGCAAGACCTTTCAACAGCGCAACAACCTTGCTTTCATCCGCCACATAGCCAGACCGTTCCTGAACCTGCCATTTTCCCTCTGCCTGGATCAGAGTGACAACCTCTTTACCTTGCTTGAGGCTGATCTGGCTTGTTTCATTCACAGCATCAGCAAGCCCTTCAAAAGTGAGTTCACCACGGGCACCAGATTCCAGCCTTGGGTCTTCCCCAAAAAGCACCCAGATTGCCGCCAGCGTGGCAAATAATGTGAGATATCCAAGAATGTTGGTTAGTCGTACAGACATGCCTGACCTTCGCTTATATGTCGTTTTTCATTGTTAACTGGCGGACTTTTGCCTTGCCCGGCGACGCATCTGTGTGCGCACCAGGGCAAAGCCAATCACCAGTAGCGGCATCAAGGCCACATTAAGGATTGTGAGAACAGAGCCCAGCCTTTCAATATCGCTTCTCAGGCTGCGCTTCACTTCTCTCAGCGCCTTACGGGTTTCCAGAAGCTGGGCGCGGAACTGCTCTACTTCCTTTTCCTGCTCTGCAGACAGAACCGTCGCCCCATCAGGCTTTTGTGATTCCGTCTGTGCCAGACGGCTCTCGAGATCAGTCAAGCGCTCCTGCAGGGCTTCTTCCTCTGAAAGATAGCGCGCTTCTGCCTCACGGCGCAGATCATTCACCACATCAAATGGCCGCTTGGAAATACCCCGGCCCCGCAAACCAATCAGAGCTTCAGAACCCATGATATGATCTGTCAGGTTCAGCACGAAGCTGCCGTTACCGTTATGCGGCATCACCATACGCTGGCCCATCAGCTGCTGCACCTGCACCCAGAAGCGGTTATCCAGCATATCTGTGTCTGCCACCAGCACCACATTGATATCGCCTTTCGCCACACCTGCATCAGCGGCAGGGGCTGCTTTCTCCGCTACCTTTTCAGGATAGGCTGTTTTAGCTTCGCCTGTCACACGGGCCGCAAGGATATACTGCTCACCCGTTGGCTCCAGCTCCTTCAATAGAGTATCAGGATCAGGCATACCCACAGCACGCAATGAATCGTACAGCATGGCTGCATTACTAGAGGTAATAAGCGGCTGTATCTTGGTGCTGGCCCCTTCGACGGGTTTGAGGACACCGGCCGTTGCCATAGTCATGCTGCTCACCGAGCCTGCCACAATATCATCGGTGGCAAGCTGGCCTTCACCCAGACCCAGCCAGAAAACATAATCCTTCACGCTATCAGGCCCGTAGCTGCCCACCTGCACACGCTGCGCGATGGCGCCATCACCAACGATCTTACCCTTGGGCATATCCACGCCCCAAGCCGCCAGAAGCGGGCCGAGATCAGACGGGCTTGGCATATAACGAGACATCTGGTTCGTCTGCTCATGAGGTTTTTCCGCCTCAGAATGCGGATCAAGGAAGGCGATGGTTCTGCCGCCCTTCAGCACATATTGGTCAATCTGATACAGCTGGTCTTCGTTCAATTGAGGCGGCTGCACAATCATCAAAGCATCCAGATCAGCGGGCAACTCCGTAAAGCCTGCTGGAATATCCTGAACATCAAAGATTTCAGAAAGCTGCTCATAAATCACATAAGGCTGGCTCTGGCCCTGCATCAGTGCCTGTGGCCCACCAGGGCCAAAGCGCATGGGCAGGCTGGTGAGAATGCCCAGCTTCTTCTGGCCTGAACGATCAAGCCCTGTGAGCAGTTTCACCAGATCATATTCGAGGAATTTTTCCCGCTCCTGCACGAAGAAGGGAATTGCGCCTTCACCGTCCAACGCATTACTGGCTTTCAGGCCCATGTAAAGCGTGGAGCCATCACCCAGCGGCACGCCTTTCAAGCCAGCCGCCACCGCTTCATCTTCCTCTTCAGAGAAAGGCTCGGGGTCAATCACGGAAAGATTGATCATCTCAGGATTGGCCGCCTTGATAGCGCGCAACATATCCTCTACGCGCTTGCCGTAAACCAGAAGCTGAGGATAAGGCGTGGCAAGAGAACGCGAAAAATAGTAACGCAAGGTAACAGGCTCATCAAACGAGCCCAGCACGTCTTTGGTGCCATCAGAAAGAGTGTAAAGCCCTTCTTCTGTGAGGTCGAGACGCACACCCCGCAGGAAGCGATCCGCGAGCACCGTTACAGAAAGGAACAGTAAAACCGCGAGGATGATCTGCACGCGGGGAGATTTGGATGAAAAAGTCATTATCCGGCCTCCCTTTTGCTTTCAAGCACGGACCAGTTGACCCATAACCACAGGCCAATCACCGCGAGGAAATAGACAATGTCCGCGATCGATACCACACCCTTCTGCAGGTTATGGAAGTGCGTGAGGAACGACAGATTCGCCACCATCAATACAATGCCATCTGGTGCCCAGCTGTTGAACACATCCAGCACCACAGGCAGGCCAGACACCAGGAACAGGAAACAGATGGCCACGGAAAGAATAAAAGCCACCACCTGATTTTTTGTGGTGGCAGACAAGGCTGCACTCACCGCCAGATAGGCTGCCGCCATCAACAGAGAGCCAATATAACCAGTGATGATAATGCCATTATCCGGATTACCAAGCCAGTTCACCGTGATCCAAATAGGGGCCGTTAGCGCCAGCGCCAGCGCCGCGAAGGCCACCGCCGCCAGATATTTGGCAAATACCACAGCCCAAACAGGTAAGGGCAGCGTTAACAACAACTCAAACGTACCGCTTCTGCGTTCCTCCGCCCAAAGCCGCATGGCAATGGCTGGCATCAGAAACAGGTACAGCCAGGGATGATAGGTGAAGAAGCCCTCAAGCCCCGCGTGCTCCCGCGTGTAGAACTGACCAAAATAAAAGGTAAATAACCCCTGCATTACCAAATAGATCACCAGGAACACATAAGCCACTGGTGTAGCGAAATAGCCCGAAAATTCACGGGCAAAAACAGTTTTAACCGCATTCATCAGGCTGCTCCCCGCTCGGTGTTCTTGGTCATATTACGGAAGACATCATCAAGCCGCCCCGGCTCCACCGAAAACTGGCTGACATGCCAGTTGCTAACGGCCGCAATATCACCAATGGCATCAGCGATATCGCCATTGCCTTTTGGCACCACGGTGAGGCGCATGTGATCGCCCTCTTTCGCGGCCTCAACTTCTTCCACCATGCGAATGGCCTTAATGGCTGCTGCGGCTTTTTCTGCCACATCCTCAGGCACCAGCATAGTCACCGCATTACGGTAGCGAGACCGTGCTTTCAACTCAGATGGTGTGGTATCTGCCACCACCTTACCATTGTTGATAATCACAGCCCGGTGGCACAGAGCCTCCACCTCTTCCAGAATATGCGTGGAGATAATAATCGCCCGCCCGGTGGACATGGCCTCAATCAAGCGCCGTACCTCATGTTTCTGGTTCGGGTCCAGCCCATCGGTAGGTTCATCAAGAATAAGCACATCCGGCGCGTGCAGAATAGCTGCCGCCAAACCAACACGCCGCTTATACCCCTTGGAGAGCGTTTCTATGCGTTGCTCCATCACACCATCCAGTGACACAGCGCCCGCTGCACTTTCTACAATGTCTGGTATCTCACGCTTGTCTATCTCGTGGCAGGCCGCCACAAAATGCAGAAACTCCCGTGGGGTCATGTCCCCATAAAGCGGTGCACCCTCAGGCAAGTAGCCTATTTTCTTTCGCGCACTCACATTACCTGTGGTCACCGTCTCCCCACATACTGTGGCAGATCCGCATGTCGGGGTCAGGAACCCCGTTAACATCTTCATCGTCGTTGTTTTACCGGCACCGTTCGGCCCCAGCAAACCCAACACCTCCCCTTTTTTTACCGAAAGGGATATGCCATCCACCGCTTTGAAAGCACCAAAGGCTTTGGTTAACTCGTGCGCTTCAAGAAGGACATCCATAAGCTAATACTTTCCCGCGTTGTCGACTTTATTCCTATAATTTCCCACTGGTTAGATAAAACCTATATCAAGCGGTGACAAGGGTTGTTTCGATCAGAACAACTGATTAAGTAAGCATTTCATCTCATTTTACAACTTATTAGTATGCAAGCTTGGCTTTTCGAGCATGGCCATCAAACAGATCCAGCATCTTTTCCCGCCAAGCATAAAGCACATCATCCTCTGCCAGTATTTCAAAATTGCTAATCACCCGCGGCCACATCAGGGTACCAAAGACAGCATAATCAAACCAGGCTGGTGCCTGCCCTGAAAGATAAGGAGTTTCCTGTAAAATGGTTCTCAAATCCTGCAATGATTTTCCGAACTTCGGCAACATTTCATCCCGAGGGGACTGTGCCTCCTCTAACGTTTTACCAAGGAAACCTTCTCGGCTTTTGCGGAAGTAAGCCGCGTTTTCGGCGTCAAGCACGGCGTGAATATCCGCCACAAGCATGGGGAAGATAGGCATCAGAATATTTTTTGTTGTCCATGTATTGAGAACCGCGGCCTGATTAAGAGCTGTTTCGCTACCGAAAAGCGGCTTTTCGGGATAGGTTTCATCCAGATAACGCGCTATTTTGAAACTATCCATCACCCAGGTGCCGTTGTCATTCAGCACTGGTACCGTTTTGGAATTCGCTGGTGCCAACGGCTCCTTTTCCAGAAACCAAAGCGGCACCCTCTCAAACTCCAGGCCTTTGTGCAATAGCATCATCCTGGTACGCCACACATAAGGACTAAAACAAATATCCCTGTCTTCTCCACACAGTTCAAATAGCTGCCGCATGATCTTCCCCTTGATAAATACTGAATTCACCGCACCCTGCTATGAGCCACCGCCAAAGTCGAGACACAAAAAGTTGATGATCAATAAAGAAAAGCTGGCCCAGCCCTGGGACAATAGAAAGCTAGGGATTAGGGCGCTCCGCTTTCTATAAAGGCTGGGCCAGTCGAGGCCAACAAGTGAACTGTCGCAGCGTAATAAGGCCACGAATGGGCCGGAATATGGCAAAAATGCGGCAATACAATTTTTCACTGGAACCTTGCCAAACAGCAAAAATTTGCCCAAAATGGCAATCATAAGGAGCAATATGGACGACGCGACACCCATATACAGCCTGCACGAGCCCTCCCCCCACAGGGCAGGAGGGAGAAATAATAACACGACTGTTTATTTCATCCGTCCGGAATTAAGCCAAATTCTGAATGTTTATGGTCGTATGGTTTCAGCCGGTGAATGGCGAGATTATGCTATAGACCATCTCTCGCAACAGGCCATCTTCTCTATTTTCAGACGCACAAGTGAAATGCCGCTATATCGGATCATCAAGGAACCTTCGCTTGCAAGCCAGCAAGGGGCCTGGCGCATTATGGGCATGGACGGGCAAGTGCTGAAGCGCGGTAAAATGCTGGACCAGCTTCTGCGCTTTTTTGATCGCCACCTGTTAAAGGCCCTGAACTAGCCTCACGCTTGACGCTACATCAGCCTTATGAGATAAAAGAGCAGGTTTGAAAGCTGCCTGCCGCTCGCGCCTTCGGGTATGGTGAAAGCCTTCAGTATGGATTTTGTTCGTCTAGAGCTGGAACGGCCACGGACGGCAGTGCGAGCACCGAACCCCATAAAGCCGTTCGCGAAAAGGCGAACCGATGAATGATATTGTAACAGACACCAAAAACCGGGCCAAACGGCTCCGCACCTGCCTTGCAGAGCATGGCATCACCTTTACCCACTCCCAAAGCCTGGAAACCATCGCAAAAATGGAAGGCTGCCGGGATTGGAATACCCTTTCTGCCCAGTTGCAAAAACAACAAGAGGCCAAGACCTCCAAACTGCCTTACCAGGTGGGGGACAGAATCGGGGGAAGCTATAGGGGCAGCCCTTATGAAGGCACCATTTTAGGTTTGGAGAAAACCGGAGGAGCTGATGTATGGCGGATCAAAATAGAATTTGATAAAACCGTGAAACTATCTTTTAACCCGGCACTTAACCTGACAAGAAAACGTATTCGGTCCATGATTAACAAGGAAGGACATTCAGTGAACCTGAAAGGCTCACCAGACGGTTGGCTGACTGTCAACCATATGTCTCTGTAGCATTAGCAGCAGGCCGGCTTTGTGTCGGCCTGCCTGGGGGGGGGCCAGCCCCTTTGATGTGGAAGAAGTGATTGTGATTGACGGGATCAATCATCCTTCCGATACAAATGGCAAACCCGGCATCGCTGGCACTTTGAAATTTATCAAAAGCTAAAGATTAGCTGCTACAGCCTCTATGGCCTGAAACCGTGTTTCACATATCTCATCGGCGGACAGGTGTTCCTGCACACCAAGCCCTTCATTTCTTTTTCTTTCCTCTCAGGAACCTGACTGGCGTTTCCAAAAGCGAGACCATGGCCGGGCCATGGCCAAGATAATCACCGTCCAGCTGCAAAGCTGTTTTATTGTCACCCAATGTTAAGCTTTTTTTCTTGAGAGGCCGGGTGCTAGCTGTTCTATCAAGCCCCTTAAACAACAGATTCGATTGGTTCACCATACGTGCCCAGGCACCAGCCTTGTTCATAAACAGACAAACCAACCCTTTTTCATGGGCCGCTGTTTTTTTGGTGAGCGTGAAAGACCCGGCATAAAGCCCTATATTGGCGATCACCGCCCAGCCACACAGGCCTTTTTGTGCTTCCATTTTTTTTGATGAAATCTGCCACGGCACAGAAGGTGTTGAGGGCTCGGCAAACATGGCGCGGATCGTTGCGGGCACGAAGGCAAGCCGCCCCACACGGGCTTTCCATTTACTATTCACCCGCTCCAGCACCGCTGCATCAAACCCGGCGCCGAGCCAGCAAAAGCCCAGATGGTTGCCATCTGAGGTGGCGACCTGAAAAGGATAAAAACTTGTGATTTCACCTGATGTCAACGCCTCTACCGTTTGCTTAACGGTGATGGCTCCCCGGCGCATATAACCCAGTTCCCGCGCCAGCACATTGGCCGTGCCAGCCGGAATGATACCCACCGGGACATTATGGCCATATACACCCTCGGCAACTTCACGGATGGTGCCATCTCCGCCAGCCGCCACAATGGCACCAACTTCCCCTTTTTCGGCCAGCTTCCGGGCAATATTGATGGCATGACCAGCGAACTGGGTTTCAATAACCCAAACTGTTTTCCCTGCTTCCTCAAGCGCCTTGATAACAGCGTCAACAAAAGGGCCCTTTTTCTGCCCTGCACTGGGGTTGCGTATGATAGCTATGGTTTCGGTCACGAATGCCTCTCGCCATTGCAACAATGATGGCATTACAAGAAGCTAAATCCGAAAGATTTGCAACCCTTTGCTTATGGGCTCCTTATCTATTTTCAGTGTTGCACTCAGGCGTCTGCAAATTCCCTGTCAATCAGAACAGCCACCAGCAGAGCAGGGTCATCGCCAATCACTTCCCATGCATGGTTAGTGCCACGCTGAATGACAATATCATGGGGCTTCAGCTCCCGCTCGTCATCATCCAAGATAAGCTTCACCCGGCCCTGCAGCAGGATGATACAGTCAATTGTAGGGGTTTCATGCATGGCCGCATGGCGCGTGGTATCCGGCTGGTGGTGCGCAGATCCAACAGAAGCAAAAACCTCTTTCACCAATTCCCTGTATGCCTCATCTGTCATATCTGCAGGGAGGGCACTGGCTGGTGCGAGACTGAAATAACGAAAACGCACACCATGCTTCTCCGGCGCAATGGTCACAGGCCGGTCTGTCTGATCTTTCGTGTCACGGCGGTTGAGCGGATCACCTGGATCTGTCCACACTTCATGAAGGCCGCCTGCCTCATCAAAAATCTGTCGGTTTGGCAGGTTATCATCATAGATAACGCGGGAACGTCCTTTTTCATCCACCCCGGTGATCACACGGCGTAGGTCTTTCCATATGGTATTGGCAGTCATATAATCTCCAACTCAATAATCAGATTGGTTTCAAAGGTGAGAGAAGGCGGGCGCCTTCATAAAAAGCAGTATCAAATGAAGGCCTAGCCTGAAGGCGGGCAAACCAGGCCTGAAAATGGGGTAAATCTGCCCACACATCCGCAAGGCCAATATCCTCCATGCGCGCAATGGTGGGCGTCACACAGATATCCGCCAGGGTGAACTGCTCCCCCATGATCCAGGGCGCATTTGCCGTGGCGGCATTGATCCGCTCACAGGTCTGGCGCAGGGCATCACGTGATTCTGCTATCTCCACATCAGAAAAACCGCTGGTGCCAAACTTGCGGTATAACGCTTTCCTGAGCGGCAACTTCTCACGCAAATCAGCGGTATTTGCCGCAGCTATCGCCTCTTTAAACAGGCTATTGAAGGAAGGATAGCGAATGGCGCTCGTGGGCACTTCGGCAATATAATAAAGCCAAGCCCGCATTTTGGCCCGCGCCACAGCATCTTCTGGCACCAGCCGGTTGCCTGAGGTTGGAAACTGCTCATCCAGATATTCACAGATCACCTGAGATTCGATGAGCACCGCCTCCTCATGCCTCAGTGCAGGCACTACTCCATTGGGGTTAAGGGCCAAATAAGCCTCGCTCAAGTGCTCCCCCGCCCCCAAATCAATCGGGTGGCTGGTCCATTCCAGCCCCTTTTCAGCAAGGCAAAGCCTAACCTTCTGGCTGCAGGTGGAAAAATCGGAATGATAGAGCGTGAGCATCATGCCTCCTTCTTCTCAAAAGTATCAGGAAATTTGCTTAGATTCAGGCTGCAGACCACGGCGACGCCAAGACAAGCCGCCCCTGCCACCAGCGCCATATCATAGCTGCCTTGTGTATCGTAGATATAGCCCGCAATCATCGGGCTCAGGCCAGAACCCAGCGCAAACAAGCTGTACTGCGAGCCATAAATCTGGCCATAGCTTTTCAGGCCAAAATATTGGCATACAAAATAACCGATCAGGTCTGTTTCCGCCCCCATGGCAAACCCCAGGGCTAATGCAGCCACAAAAGCAAGTGATATGCCCCCAAAGGCCAGAGCCAGACACCCACAAGCCACCAGGGAAAGAATAACCGCCGCCACATAAGGGGCAAAAAGGCGGTCAATCAAAAAGCCAGTCACCAGCCTGCCAATCATTACGGACGCACCGATCACCGCCCCAAAACCACCGGCCACTTCAGGGCTGAGGCCCGCATCCAGCAGCAGTGGAATAAACGACAGGATCAGCCCGCCGGTGGCGAGGGCGATGAGGAAAAACATGGCCCCCATGACCCAGAAATTTCTATCCCGTCGGGCTTCTTTGAAAGTGAGGCCTTTAGCAGCGACCAGCGCTTCCTCGCCATTATTCCCCTCCCTCTGCGGCGGATTTTCCCTTATCCACCACCAGACAATGGGAGTAGCCGCCAGAATAAGCACAACAAGTACCATATACCCCGCCCGCCAGCCCTGCTCTGTCACAAAGGGCGTGAGAAAACGCGGGATCAACACACCGGCGAGGCCGGTGCTGACCATGGAAAGACCAAGCGCCAGCCCCCTGTTCTTTACAAACCAGGCGCTGACAGCACGGGTGAAAGCAATGGGGGACGAGCCCACACCAACAAGAGTGGTGCCAACAACAATGGCATAATAAACCGCCAGAGAACCATTCATCTGGCTTAGGGCAAACACCCCTGCCGCGTAGAGAAGCAGAGACGCGGTGCAAACCGGGCGCAGGCCCAGCCTGTCAATCAGCCTGCCCACCAATGGGGCCACCAGAGTGATGGTTATCACCGAGAGCAGGCTTGCCGCGCCCATTTGCGCGCGAGACCAGCCAAAGGCCTCCTCAAGCGGCTTAACAAAGACACCACCAGAATAATAGAGTAGGGAGACCATACTAACGCCAATACCCAGAAACGATGCCGTAAGCACACGCCAACCTCTGGCAAATTCCCCCGGCGCAGCCGGCACGGCAGGAGCCATCATGCTCACGCTTTCTTCTGTCATTTTCCCATCCCTTCCCTCGCACGCTCTCAACATTATCACCCTTTTATTGGGCTGAATAATATTAATTAGAACGATCGTTCGTATCATAAATTTCCATCAGTCGAATGTCAAGGCATAGTCTGCGACTTTACGAACGGTCGATCTAGGCCTATAAATCAACAGAATACTAAAATCCGGAGCGTGGGATTCATAAAAACTATATAGAGCCAGGGGTGATATGCTGATGGACCAGCTGACCGAACAAAAAACACCGAAGGATTCCGCCGCTAAAAATGCGATCCTGAACGCTGCAGAAAAACTCTTTGCCGATC
>JBNKGK010000065.1:0-12520 GCA_050289785.1 Kordiimonas sp. | reverse complement strand
GGCGATGGGCAGTTCCAGATGGATATCATTGCCCACCCTTTTGTAATAAGGGTGGGGGGCAACCTGAATTTCAACAAGGGCATCGCCTTTGGGGGCACCACCCACGCCTGGGCCACCTTGACCAGAAAGGCGGATCACCTGGCCATTTTGGATGCCCTCCGGGATTTTTACATCCACATTGCGGCCATCATTCAGTTGCAGACGCCTGGTGCAGCCGGTGATGGACTCCTCAAAGCCGATTGTGGTGCTATAGCTGATATCCAGCCCTTTTTTCCGGCCTGAGTCTTCAAATGGATTGCGTCCTCTGCCTGCGCCTCTGGCGCCGCTACGCCCGCCCGAGCGGAAGAAGCTGGAAAAAATATCTTCAGCTTCATCGAAATCGAACGGATTACCACTGGCTGCATGGGCATAGTTTCTGCCCTGGCCGCGAAAGCCGCCAAACCCTTGGGCTCTTTCTGCCCCAGTATGATCTATTTCGCCACGATCATATTTGCCGCGCTGCTCTTCGTTCCCCAAGATGGCATAAGCCGCAGAAACCTCTTTGAATTTCTCGGCAATTTTGGCGTCATCCTTGTTGCGGTCAGGGTGCAGCTGTTTAGCAAGCCCGCGATAGGCTTTTTTGATCTCATCTTGGCTGGCGGTTTTGGACACGCCTAATATTTTATACAGGTCGCTCATAGGCTTATTTCAGTACCATCTAACTATTTTATGCTTCTCGCTGTTTTTGGGAAACAACATACTATATATGTACTCAACATGGTAAAGCCAGAGATGGTTTAGCAAAATTGAATATTATGATGTTCAGTAGCGAGTGGCAGGAAATACAGATGACGGATAAGACAGCCCCCTTTGCAGATCCCTTTGAAAAAATGGGAAAATGGGTGAAAGACGCTGAAGCAAAAGAGATGAATGACCCAACGGCCATGGCGCTTGCTACGGCTACGCCGGAGGGCTTCCCTAGTGTGCGTATGGTGTTGATGCGGGGCTGTGATGAGCGAGGCGTGGTTTTCTATACCAATTTTGAAAGCCGCAAGGGGCAGGAGCTGCTTGAGAACCCGAATGCGGCGCTTCTTTTCCACTGGAAGACACTACGCAGGCAAATCCGAATTGAAGGTGAAATAGAAAAGGTGAGTGACGCTGAAGCTGATGCCTATTTCTCAGGCAGGGCGCGCACCAGCCGCATCGGTGCCTGGGCATCCAAACAGTCCCGCCCGATGAAGGGGCGCTTTGAATTTGAGGCCGAGATTGCAAAATATACTGCCAAGTTTGGCACAGGTGAAGTGCCACGGCCTGATTTTTGGTCCGGCTTTCGGGTAAAACCTCGCTATTTTGAGTTCTGGCGTGACAGGCGTTATCGCCTGCACGAACGGATCACCTATACCCTTCTTGAGGATGGAGCAGGCTGGAACGTGGGGGAAATTTACCCCTAACAGGACAGTTACCATATTAATGTTGTTTTGTGGCAACATAAGGTCAGAAATACTGACATATTTATCAGGTTTTCTGACGGCTTTTATAAAATGGTAACATTGTCCCCGTTAAGTGATGTTGGGCCGAGTAGTGTCGTGTTTGGCTTGGGCCCGGTGTGTTTGCGCTTAACTGGAGACAATTATGGGCCTGTCTGTTCGCTTCCGTATCTTCCTCGGATTTACAATTGTTATTCTGACATTGGCGTGTGTGAATCTGTTATCAGCCTTTAGTCTTAAAAGCCTTGATGGCGCGTCTCAAAGTATCTCGGAAAAGACCGAAATTGTAAGGCTTCTTAATGATTATACTGCTGATGTTGCGGCACAAACCAGTGCTCTTAGAATCTATGCATTCTCTGGTCAGGAATCAGATAAAGTTCAAGTGAACAAAACAAGAGACAAGGCTCTTGCCAGCAGAAAGAGAATTATCTCACTGCTCACGGAGAGTGGCGACCAGGAGGCGGTTGCCAATATTCAGAAGTCATCTGCGGCTTTTGAGGATGTTTTTACCAGCATGGAAAACAGGCTGGGCAATGAAGCGGATGCTCTGCAGGTTATTGTAACGGGTGTTGGCAAGCTAAGCGCGTCCTCTGATGCCCTGATTAACCTTTTGAAGTCTGACACTTTGCGTGGTGAGGCAAAAGTTGCTCAACTGGCTCGTGAGATGCCATCGGTTATTCTTAAATTTAGCCAGGCAAGTGTGGCTTTTGCTGCGACAGAGAAAGAGCAGGACTATCAGTTAGCTATCGCAGACGCCGAGAAGCTGGACGCCATGATCCGAGATGCGACGGGTTTTCTACGTAGTCTGCCTCGTAAAGACCGTTCACTGATCAGATATGCGCGGCGGGATAGCGATGTTATTCGTCAAAGCTTGCGCCAACAATATGCAACGAAAAAGGGTTTGAACGAAGCGATTTCCAAACTGGAAGGTGCGGCTTCGGTAATAGACAGCGTTACATCGGATATTCTTTCTAAAGCCGTTGATGAGCAGTCTGGCGCTCTCAAGGGTATGGAAACAGGTGTTTCACAGGCGATGAACCAGAGTGCCATTGGTCTTGCTGTAGGTGCTTTGTTGGCAATGGTGGTAGCCTGGGTGATCGGAGTGTCCATTGCAGGCCCGCTCAAGAAAATCAGCGATGCTATCGCCGCATTGGCTTCTGGTGATAAGTCAGTTGATATCCCTTGCCAGAACAGGAGAGATGAATTGGGCCGTGTAGCGGGCGCTGCGGGTATATTTAAAGATAAAGCGTTCGAGCTTGAGACACTGGCCAAAGAAAAAATGGAAACTGATAGGCGAGCGACAGAGGCTCGTATGCGCCATGAACAGGAACAGATAGAACAGGCAGAAAAGAGCCGTCAGGAAGAAGAAAAAGGCCGTCGGGAACGGGAGGCCATGAGGCATCAGCAGCGCATGCAAATGGCGGATGATTTTGAGAGCAGAGTCTTGGGTGTGGTAAAGGCTGTGAGTGTTGCCTCAAGAGAGATGGCGGCCGCAGCTCAACAGCTTGTTGCCAACACCGGGCAAACTAACCAACAGGTTGATATTACCCGTAAAGTAACACGTGATGCAACTGAGAGTGTGCAATCTGTTGCCGGTGCTACGGAGGAACTTTCTGTCTCTTTCCGTGCGGTAGATGAAGAGCTGGGTCATAGTGCACAGGTGGCGCGCAGTGCCGTGGATGAGGCCAGCAGAACCACCCAAACTGTCTCTGGTCTTGCGTCAGCAGCTAACCAGATTGGGGCTGTTGTTAAAATGATTCAGGACATTGCTGAACAGACAAACCTGCTTGCCCTGAATGCCACCATTGAGGCGGCAAGAGCAGGGGACGCAGGTAAGGGTTTTGCTGTAGTTGCACATGAAGTGAAAAACCTGGCTGCTCAGTCTGGCCAGGCAACAGAGCAGATTGCCAGCTATGTCACTGAAATACAGCGAGTGTCAGGCGATGCAGGGGATGCGATTGGGCGTATTGGCACTATTGTTGAAGAAATGGATAAGGTAACACAATCTGTCGTGCAGGCGGTTGAGGGCCAAAGAGCTGCAACTGGTGAAATTTCTTATAACGTGCAACAGCTGTCTCTTGGTACTTCCCAGATGGATGAGAGTGTTAATATTGTAGGCGTTGCAGCTGGTGAGACACAATCAATGTCATGCAATATGCAGCAAAACGCAGAAAGGCTGATGGGAGAAGCTGAAGTTTTACGGCGGGAAGTGGAAGGCTTTTTAGTTGAAATCCGTAGTGGTGGCGAAGGCGGCTTCTCTGCTTCTGCCAAGCCTAGGGTTCTTCGGTCTGTTCGCAGTGAGAAGCAGGCTGATGTGCGTTTTCTGAAGGTGGCTGGTAGTTCGGAACTCTTTTAGTGCTCTATTTAGACTTTTAAGTCTAGTAAATAGCGGGTATCCTATCTTTGTATCCAGTGGTAGGTGGATGGATGGATAATAGCATATACGGGAGTAATGACAGGGCTCTTCTCGCAGAGAAGGTTGCTGCTCAGAAACAGGCTTTTCTGACTGAATTACCTATTTCTGTTGCACGCCGTAAACAGCGGTTGAAAACAGCTCTGAACTGCCTTCTTGGTTATGAAAGCTACTATACTCGTTTAATTTCAGATGATTTTGGTCACCGCTCTGCGGAAACGACGCTTTTCGCTGATATTACTAGTTCTGCCACAGCCTTAAAAGATGCCATAGGTAATGTGGGAAAGTGGGCTAAGCCACAAAGGCGCAGATTACCGTTCCCTTTCGGTTTGTTGGGTGCGCGAGCAGAAATTTTGCCTCAGCCCAAAGGCGTAGTGGGCTTGATTACCCCATGGAACTTTCCTTTGGCTATGGTGTTTGTGCCTCTTGCGCAAATGTTGGCAGCTGGCAATCGGGTGTTTATTAAGCCCTCTGAGCATACTCCAAAAACTTCGGCTTTTCTGGCAGATGTGTTTCAGCGCCATTTTCCAGGAGGGGAAGTTCAGGTAATACCCGGCGGTGTGGAGACAAGCCAGGCGTTTGCTGCCCAAAAGTGGGATCACCTGATGTTCACGGGGGCTCCTGCTGTTGGGCGATTGATTATGAAAGCGGCCAGTGAGCACCTCACACCCGTTACTCTTGAGTTGGGCGGCAAAAGCCCGGTTGTTGTGGGCGAAAAGGCAGATATTGCTATGGCTGCTGAGCGTGTGGCCACGATGAAGCACATGAATTCAGGGCAAATCTGCTTGGCACCAGATTATATAAACATACCAGAGAAGTATCTTGATGATTTTGTTCGGCTTTATGAGCAGTCAGTTACCCAGATGTATCCGACGATGATAAAGAATACACAATATAGCAGCATTATTAATGACAGGCACCTTGAGCGGCTGGAAATTTATATAAAAGATGCCCGTGAAAAAGGTGGGGAAATTCATCTGATCAATCCCGCAAGAGAAGATTTTGATATGCAGGTTGAGGGTAGAAAAATGCCTTCTGTTCTGGTGTTGAATGCCAAAGATACGATGCTGGTGATGCAGGAAGAGATATTTGGCCCCATTCTGCCCGTTCGCCCATATAAACATTTGTCTGAAGTGATTGATTATATCAACAAGAGAGATAAACCTTTGGCGCTTTATTACTTTGGTTCAGATAAAACAGAGCAATATGAAATACTGCAAAACACCACATCTGGGGGTGTGACCGTGAATGATGTGCTATGGCACGGGGCTCATGATAGCCTGCCTTTTGGTGGCGTCGGTAATAGTGGTATGGGGCGATATCATGGCTATGAAGGCTTTATGGAATTTAGCCATATGAAACCGGTACTCTATCACCCCCAATTTAGCATTGGCCGACTTTTAGGTATTGTGCCGCCTTATTCTAAAAGGTTGAAATATATGGTGAAATTTCAGCTCTGGCGCTAGAAAGGCAGCGAAGGCTGCCTTTTTTTACTGAAATTTATTATTCTCGTCTTAACCGCAACATGCTTTCCTGCGAGGTGGAAGCAAGCAGTTCCCCATCGCGAGCATAGAGTGCGCCACGAGAGAGGCCCCGGCCGTGCCCTGTCCAGAAACCGTCGGTTTTATAATAGAGCCATTCATCCACACGGAAGTCATCACTGTGTATCCACATGGCATGGTCAAGGCTGGCAACAGCTTTGAAACGCTCGTCCCGCGGTATCATGCCATGGGGGCGCAAAGTGCTCGACAGAAATGCATAGTCAGAGATATAGGCGAGAAGCCGTGTGTGCAGCTTGTAATCATCGTTGACTTTTTCTTTCAGCCGTAACCAGAAACCACATTCCGGGTTTTTTGGTCCCATATTAGCAAGGTCCATACGGTCAACAGAGCGCATTTCAAAAGCCTGAAAGGGAGAGGGCTTTGGAATTTTTCCAAGCGCTTTCACGGCCCTGTCATAATAGGTTTCATCATCTTCCAGTTCTTCAGGCATGGGAACTGGTGGCATATTGATCTGGTGCTTGAGACCAGGCTCACCAATATGAAAGGAAACAGAAATATTGAAAATGGCTTCACCGTTCTGGATAGCAACCACCCGCCGGGTGATGAAGCTGCGGCCATCTCTGATCGGGTCAACATCATAGATGAGGGGCAAATCTGCGTTACCCAGCTTCAAGAAATAACAATGCATGGAATGAACATTATAGCTCTCATCAACCGTGCGGCTGGCAGCCTCCAGAGCCTGGGCAACCACATGGCCGCCAAAGACATGCCTGTTGGGCCATTGGTTGGGGGTGCCGCGAAATAAAAGCCTATCCAGGCGTTCCAGTTTCAGTTCATCCAGAAAGTCACTTACTTGAGTCATATAATCTCTTTGTTTCAAAGTATTAAGGATTTTTTGCCATAATACTTAAGCTTTAGTCTTAGAGCGAGGTACAGTTTTCACTCTATTTTAAACCATTTCATTTTTGCTTATGAAAAATGAAAATAAGGCTTTTTATATTTTAATCCATTTAAAAAATCTAATTCAATATATCTACTGTCTTTTCAATTCAGTGCTTTGTTATAGTGCCGTGGATGGAGCATAAACAAAATGGACACCATAATTTTATGAATATGCCTGTAAAAGTGAAGATTGTGGAAGTGGGGCCGAGGGATGGCTTGCAGAATGAGCCGGGCCAGATTTCCCTAGCGATAAAACAGGATTTAATACATCTGCTGGAGAATGCTGGTGTACGATACATTGAGGTGGGTAGCTTTGTAAGCCCCAAGTGGGTTCCGCAGATGGCAGACACGCCTGATTTATTTGCTCACCTTCACCCTCGTGAAGGTGTCACCTATGCAGCACTCACCCCCAATATGAAAGGGTTGGAAGCCGCATTGGATAGCGGTGTGAGGGAAGTAGCTGTTTTTGGTGCTGCATCTGAGAGCTTTAGTCATAAAAATATCAATTGCTCTATCGCTGAGAGCCTTGCGCGTTTCAGGCCTGTTGTTAATGAGGCTTTGTCTGCGGGTGTCAGGGTAAGAGGTTATGTATCCTGTGTGGTGGAATGCCCTTATGAGGGGGCAATTAAGCCAGAGGCGAGTTTAGCTGTTTCTGAAAAGCTGCTTGAAATGGGGTGTTATGAGATTTCCCTGGGTGATACCATCGGCAAGGGAACGGCTGCCAGTGTAGAAAAAATGCTGGCTGTTCATTTAAAGGACATTAACGTCGATAAGCTGGCCGTTCATATGCATGATACTTATGGGCAGGCGCTGGCGAATATACTGATATCATTACAGATGGGTATTGCGACTGTGGATAGTTCTGTGGCGGGCCTTGGAGGGTGCCCCTATGCAGCAGGTGCATCTGGCAATGTAGCAACAGAAGATGTTGTCTACATGCTGAACGGGATGGGCATTGAAACCGGCATTAATCTGGATAAATTGGTGGATGCAGGCCTGTTTATCAGTGAAGCTCTTGGCAAGGAAAGCAACTCGAAAGTTGCTTTGGCTCGTTCACCGAAGGCTTGTGGCTTATAACGGACAGGGGGCTATTCTTCTCGTTTGTGATCAGTTTTGAAAGAGTGGCGCCTCACACTCTCACGGCTGACCCCGGCAACAGACTGAAGGGGTAGGGGAGGTTCATCACTGTCTATACTCTCGAGCCATTTACCTTTCCGCATCCTTATAACAAGCATACAGGATTTAACGGCATAATCAGCCATAAGGATCATATACATAAAGTGAACGGTGCCCCCGAAATGCACTACAATAGCACCAAGCGATAGCCTTGATACAATCATTCCCATAAAGGTGACGATCATTGGGTAACGTGTATCACCGCCTCCTCTCAGGGTGCCGCCGATGGTAAATTCAATTGCCATCAGTGGTTGTATAAGCGCCAGAATAATAATAAAAAACTCTGTGTATTCCTGCACTTGTTTGTCTGTGGAGAGAAACTCGGCCAGGGGAACTCGCAGTAAAGCTGTTATGATTGCCATGGCAACCATGCCGACAAGAGCAAGACGCATCGTAGACCAGGCGGCTTCGATAGCTCCTTTGCCATCTCCAGCTCCAAGGCGTTGTCCTGCCAGTGTAGCGCTCGCTGTACCAAACCCAAGGCCTACAACGATGCAGATGCTGAGGATCGTAATCCCCATGCCAAAGGCCGCATAAGCGGCCGTGCCATAAACACTGAACAGGCCCATGAAGAGGATAAAACTGAGCTGAATAAGAATTTGTTCCATTGCCGCCGGTGTACCGATACGGGCCAGTTGCCTTATCCGGTCCATTTCAAACATCACCGAACGCACAGGGTAGAGTGTATATTTCCTGCGTATCCAAAAATAGAAGAACCAGGCTAGTACGACAAACCAGCCAAAAGCTGTGCCAAGTGGAATGCCTGCAACACCAAGTGCCGGGAAACCAAGGGCCCCATCAACCAGTACATAAGAAGACACAGACCCAACAACAGTAGCAACGGCACTAAACTTCAAAGGCCGTACAACGTCACCAACAGATCTTAGAGCAGTTGTTACTGTAATCATGGCGGCAAATAGAATGTTCACGAGCCCCAGAGGCCTGATATAAGCCACAGCCAGAGCAGATGTTTTGGCATCCAGTTTGAAAAAGCCTGCTATCTGTGGGGCTAACATGGTTGAAAGCAGGCCGGTAATAGCTGCCACCCCACAAGTAAGGGCCAAAGCACTTGTTGTTGCGGCTGAAGCTTCTTCCTTATTGTTGGCGCCCCAGGCCCTGGCTACCACAGCCGTTGTGGCGATAGATAGCCCAATGGATAAGGTTAGCATCAAAAAGTGTACCCGGCCGCCGGTTAAAACGGCGGCGCTGGCTTCCCTGCCAAAGGGTGCAACAATCCAGAGATGAACGAACGAAATCAGAACCATCAGGATGTTGCTTACGATGTTTGGCCAGGCAAGATACCATATAGACCGGTATGAAAAATGTGACATTGATAGACTTCAGCCGTTAGGCCGGGCTCCATTTGGTTCTCAGAATTTCGATAAATCTTCAGATTTATTTTTATTGGCCACAGGGCGCGCGCGCACCTGTAGCCAGACACGCCTGTTTATAAAAGGAGGGAGTGGCACGCAGATGAGCGCACTTTATTTTTGTGCACAGGTTCGGACAGCTGTCAATACAGAAAAACATTAAATTCTTATTATAGGTCTTTAAGTTGACGTTACGGAAACTTTGGTTCTGTCATGAAAAATATAAAGTTTTCCCTGTTGCCCTTGCCGGAAAGATAAAGTGACTTATTCATAAGGTTAGATAATTTTACGCGAAGTAGATTGCCTGACACCGGGAGCATATTTCCGGTGATTGGGTGTTTGGAGATATAAAAATGAGTGATCTGGAAAATTTCCGTCAGGAGACGCGCGCCTGGCTGGAAGAGAATTGTCCCCCTTCCATGCGGACCCCAATGAGTGATGATGACTACTGCTGGGGTGGCCGGAATTTTGTCTTTAAGTCGGAAGACCAGAAGCTGTGGCTGAACCGTATGGCCGCAAAAGGTTGGACAGTGCCAACATGGCCCAGGGAATATGGCGGCGGCGGCCTGACAAAGGAGGAGGCCAAAGTTCTCTCGGAAGAGATGGCGCGTATCAATGCCAGGATACCACTCATATCCATGGGGATATGGATGTTGGGGCCTGTTCTTTTAAAATTTGGCACTGAAGAGCAGAGAAAACGGTTCCTGCCGGAAATCGCCCGCGGTGAAATCCGCTGGTGCCAGGGCTATTCAGAGCCAAATGCGGGGTCTGATCTTGCGAGTTTGATGACCAAAGCTGAGGATAAGGGCGATCATTATCTGGTGAACGGCCAGAAGGTCTGGACCTCCTACGGTGATAAAGCAGACTGGATATTCTGCCTTGTGCGGACAGATTTCAGTGTTCGCAAACACCTCGGTATCAGCTTCCTGCTGTTTGACATGGAAAGCAAAGGGGTTTCAACCAAGCCAATTCAGCTTATCTCCGGCTATTCACCATTCTGCGAAACCTTCTTTGATGATGTAGAAGTGCCTAAAGAGAATATTGTCGGTGAAGAAGGCCAGGGCTGGACCATCGCCAAATATCTGCTCACCCATGAGCGCTCCAATATTGGCGACATGGGTATCGCCGGGGGCGGTGCTCCTCTGGGGCAAATGGCCGTTGAAAAACAGGGTGAAAAGGATGGCCTTCTGGCAGACCCTATGCTGCGGGCCCAGATTGCAGAGCATGAAATTGATGCTATGGCTTATGCGTTCACCATGCAGCGGGCAGGCGATGAAGCAAAAGCAGGGGGCGAGCAGGGTGCTTTCTCTTCAGTGCTCAAATATTACGGTACGGAAATAAATAAGGACAGGCATGAGCTACTGATGAAAATCAATGGCTCTGAAGCTCTTGAATGGGAAGGCCAGTTTTCAGATAATGGCCAGCTTGCCCGAGCCTGGCTGCGCACCAAGGCCAACTCTATTGAAGGGGGCACCACGGAAGTGCAGCTCAATATTATTTCCAAACATATCCTGCAATTGCCATCATAGGGAGCAACATCATGGCTTTGGTATTAAATGAAGAACAACAGCTCCTGAAAGAGACAGCAGAGGGCTTTTTTGCAGAAAAGGCACCGGTTAGCCAGCTTAGAAAGCTGAGAGATGACCGAAGCGAGCTCGGTTATTCTGCAGAGCTCTGGCAGGAAATGTCTGAAATGGGCTTCGCTGGCCTTTTGGTTGATGAAGAAAATGGTGGGACAGATTTTGGCTGTGTAGGGGCCGGTATTGTCTCTGAGGCTATGGGGCACACACTTGCTGCATCGCCTTTCTTATCCAGTGCCGTTCTCGGTGCCGCCATTATTGCTGGGGCGGGCTCGGATAATCAAAAAGTAGAGTTTTTACCCCTTATTGCAACTGGTGAACTGGTGTTCACGCTTGCGATTGATGAAACGCTGCGCCATCAGCCTGAAACCACATCACTTAAGGCCGAAAAAACAGAAGCTGGTTATGTGTTGAATGGCCTGAAGGTATACGTGTCCGAAGGTCATGTAGCTGACAAGCTTGTTGTTTTGGCCCGTACCAGCGGCGAGGTGGGAAGCACTGATGGGCTTAGCCTGTTTCTGGTTGATAAGGGTACAGCAGGCCTGATCATTGACCGCACGGTGATGGCAGACAGCCGCAACTGGGCCAAGGTAACTTTTGAGAATGTTGCTGTAGGTGCTGATGCCTTGCTGGGCGCGGAGGGGGAAGGATCTACCCTCCTTGAACCAGCGCTGGATAAAGCAAGAGCCGTTATTGCGGCGGAACTGCTCGGTATTTCTGAAGAGTGCCTCTCCCGCACCGTGACATATCTGCAGGAGCGTAAACAATTCGGTGTGCTGATAGGCACTTTCCAGGGCCTGCAGCACCGGGCTGCTTCGCTTTATGGTGAAATAGCTGTTACGCGGTCCGCTGTTTTGAAAGTGTTACAGGCAGCGGATGCTGGTGAAGATATTAGGCTCCTTGCCAGTCTGGCTAAAGCGAAAGCTTCCAAAACGGCAGAACTGGCAACCAATGAGGCAATTCAAATGCATGGCGGTATCGGCATGACTGATGAATTTGATATTGGTTTTTATATTAAACGGGCGCGTGCTCTGCAGCACTTTCTGGGTGATTATAATTACCATGCAGACAGGTTCGCACGGTGCTCCGGGTATTGATGTCATGAAAGAATTTTTAGAAAACTTTGACGTCTTCAGCTTACCTGGCCTGCCTGCGGATTCTCATTTGAAAGAATGTTTGACTCTTCTCGGTGAGACGGAAGATTTCTTTGCCTATTCCCGCGAAAAGATTGATGGCATAGACTATACCGTGTTTAAAAATGCCCCGGCAAATGCGCGAGAGGCACTTCTAGCCCTAAAACATTATGGCGATAAGGAATTCCTTATCTATGAGGGACATCGCTACACCTATAATCAGATACTCTCGGATGCCTGCAGATTATCACAAGCACTGGTGAGCGATTTTGGCTTGAAAAAAGGGGGGCGGGTTGCCCTTTGTATGCGGAACTATCCTGAGTGGATTACCGCCTATATTGGTATCATTGCAGCTGGCGGTGTGGCCGTTCTCATGAATGCCTGGTGGCAGGAAGATGAGCTGGTTTGGGCACTAAAAAATTGTGATGCCCATATTGCGATAACTGATCTCCAGCGGGCAGAGCGGCTTTTTGCTGCAAAAGATGCTATTGATCTGCAAATTATCATTGCTCGGGATTCTTTTGAAAAAGCGCCGCGCCTTCATGCCTTTGCTGATGTGTTAGCGGGTAAAGGTGCCTCTGACTGGCCAGCAGTGGATATTTTGCCAGATGATGGTGCCATGATCGTTTATACCTCTGGTTCCACCGGCTTTCCGAAAGGGGCATATTCCAACCACCGGATCCTAGCCAACGTGTTTACCGGCTGGATAGCTGTTATCCTTGCTTCTGTTATGCAGCTCGATCTTGAAAAGCCGGAAGAGGGCGTTGAGTTACCACAGGAAGTGATGCTGGTTACCGTGCCTTTCTTCCATGTGACAGGGCTTTATCCTGTTTTCATTGTTTCTGCCTTTTTGGGTCGCAAAATGGTGCTGATGCATAAATGGAATGTGGAGCGCGCACTAAAAGACATTGAAAATGAGAAGGTGACCCATTTTGTGG
>JBNKGK010000064.1:0-12528 GCA_050289785.1 Kordiimonas sp. | reverse complement strand
CTCTGATCCCACATAAAAGGGCTTGATCACTATCTTTTTCCCTAATAGCAAGCCCTCGGTAACCATCAAATTTCTAACACCTGCCACCGCGCGCACCACAAGCGATGCCTCAAACTTGTCTGGCCCGCCAATCTCAAAGGTAACGGCAGGGATTCTGGCCCTCATCAGGCTGGTCTCCAGTGACCCCGTTTGCCCACTATCTTTTTTAATCACGTCTGGCATCAGAGCATAGGCCATACGACGCGCGCTTTTGTTGGCAAAATCAGCAAAAACAAACAATGGATATTCAAGCCCCTTGGTTTGAGTGTGCAGATCAACGGCAAGGTCTGTGTTTGGTGCAATAAGCTGTTCCCACAAGGTCATCGCATAATGGCCTGCTGGCCCCTGCCCCTTTTTCCTGCCTGGAAATTCGCGGTTTAGATCAACCGTTACGCCACTATTGCCCTGATAGTAGCGGCTCCCAATCATAAGTCCCGGCTGGTTCAAACCAGGAATAGCCAAGATAGCCCCATTCAGGTCCGCAGGCTCTATCCCGGATATAATATGGCGAATGACACCAATGCCATTCAGCTCATCGCCGTGAACCCCGGCTGTGAGCAACAAACGCTTACCGGGCTTTTCCCCCTTCAGGACAATTACCGGCACCAGAAGCGGCTGCACACCGCCATACAGGCCTGCATTAAAATAGAAATAATGTTTACCGGCGGGCAAAGCCTGGATATCAAGGGCCTTAATGGTTGGCACTGCGCTTGGCTCCAGAAGAACAGATTCATTGGCCAGCGCCCCGGCACCGATAACAAAGCTAAACACAGCCAGAGTGAAAGCCCAAAACCTTCTAGCCACTCCCTTATGTACATTTGAAACTATCAGCATGCTCATAACCCTCAATCAACACAGCCATTCTCGCAATTTTTTTGATGATTATGCAATGTCTGAAGTACCGGAAAGCGAATTTGCTGTTGCACCCAAGGCCCTGCATATGCCTAATATTGAAAGAGGTGGAGAGTATTATGGGTGCACATTGCTGCAACGATGTAAAATTTGATGGCCTGAGCCCCGGTTACAAGCGCGTTTTGATCGCGGTTATCCTGATCAATGCCATCATGTTTCTTGTAGAAATGCCTATGGGGTTTTTGGGGCAATCCCAAGCCTTGAAGGCCGATGCGCTTGATTTTCTGGGGGATACTTTCACCTATGCGCTTTCGCTGGCGGTTATCGGTAAGTCCATCTCTGTCAGGTCAACTGCAGCCCTGATTAAAGGTTTCAGCCTGCTTGCAATGGGGGCATGGGTCCTTGGCTCCACTCTCTATACTGTTCTCTACATGCATGAACCGCAAGCCCTTGTAATGGGCTCTGTTGGGGCGGCAGCTCTGTGTGCCAATCTCGCCAGCGTGCTTTTGCTGGTACGCTACAGGGAAGGCGACGCCAATATCCGCTCTGTGTGGCTATGCAGTCGTAATGACGCCATCGGCAATGTGATGGTCATGCTTGCCGCTTCTGGCGTGTGGGCCACAGGTACAGGTTGGCCAGACCTGATTGTCGCCACGGGCATGGCATCCCTGTTTCTATCCGGGGCCATCAGCATTATTCGCCAGGCGCTACAGGAAAAACGGCAACATGCCAGCGCACACTAGGCATATCAGGCTCTGGCCTACTCTAAGGGTCATGCCATTATGATCGCCTCTCTGCTGACCACCCGGCGTTTTCTGCCTTTATTTGTTACCCAGTTTCTTGGCGCTCTCAATGATAATCTATTCCGTCAATCCCTGATCATGTTGATCACGTTTAGACTGGCAGAGAGTTTGTCAGTTAAACCCGCATTGATGAACAATCTGGCTATCGGCCTTTTCATTCTACCTTATTTCCTGTTTTCCGCACTCGCCGGGCAACTGGCGGACAAATATGAGAAATCCGGCCAGATATTCTGGATCAAAGTTTGGGAAATATGCCTCATGCTCATAGGGGCTATTGGCTTTTACCATATGAGCCTGCCCCTGTTGATGGCAACACTGGCAGGCCTTGGCCTGCAGTCCACCTTCTTTGGCCCCATCAAATACGGCATTCTACCTGATTTGATGAAAAAGAAAGAGCTTGTCGGCGCTAATGCCCTTATTGAAGCAGCAACTTTCATCGCCATTCTTTTAGGTACAATCATTGGTGGCCTGCTTATCCTTGGTAATAACGGCATTTTTTACGTGGTTGCCCTCACTTTCAGTGTCGCAGTGGTTGGCACTTTATCAGGCAGTATGGTACCAAAAGCCGGTAAAGCCGCCCCAGATTTAAAGCTCAGCTTTAACATTTTCACCGAAACAGGCAGGCAGCTTAAAAAGGCATGGCAACACCCGGTAGCACGCCCTGCCATTACCGGCATCAGCTGGATATGGCTTTATGGCTCTATTTACATGACACAAATACCCGTACTCGTGAAAGAGAGGCTACATGGTGACGAAACGGTGGTCACCCTCTTTCTTGCCTGTTTTTCACTGGGTGTGGGGGCAGGATCTTTCCTATCCAGCAAACTCTTGAAGGGACGTATCTCTGCTGACTATGTGGTACACGCGCTCTTCTCTCTCATGCTTGTCAGTTTGCTTTTATGTTTCCTTTTACCTGGAGAAACGGCGTTATCAGGCGCACTTACCAATGTGTCCACTTTCCTGGCTTCCCCTTCAAGCTGGCTCATTCTTATTGTTCTAATTGTCATTTCCGCAGCTGCCGGGCTTTGGGTCGTACCGCTATATGCAATCCTGCAAACATCTACAGACCGAAACGAACGGTCCCGCACCATTGCAGCTAACAATATTGTCAACAGCGGCTTTATGGCTGGAGGCGCGCTTTTGGCAACTTTCCTGCTCGGCCTTGGCCTCTCATCAACTGGCCTTCTTCTGGTCCTGGCGTTTGCAAATCTACTACTTATTCCTGCCTCATTGAACCTGAGGAAACAAACAGGATAATTAATTAAACCGCTGCCTTGAAATTGCCAAATAGTTACATTTGTATCCACCCCTTGAGATTAGCCCACAAAAATGCCTATAGTGACGCAACAAATGAAGTAGGAGCACCATTGACAACCCGCCTGTTCAGCAAACGCCCTCATCCTGTTCTGGAGACGATCGGACAGATCGTGGTCCTTCTCTCCTGCGTTATGGCTGTGTTGTATGGCGGTGGCTGGTATCCAGACCTGCCGGGCTTTCCCTTAGCAATACCTGCGCTTGTGAAAGGCAGCTGCGTTGGCCTTTTAGCCCTGTTTGTGCTTCTGAACCTGCGCACCCTTAACCATATATTGCTGTTTTTGGCGCTAGTAGCCTCCACTGTGGGGGATATTCTGCTCATCAATTCTCATGATCTCGGCTTCTTGCAAGGTTTGTTCAGCTTTATGGGAGCCCATTTTTTCTTCATCCTGCTGTTTGCAAAAAATGGTGTCTCTAAGGAAGTGCTTGGGCAGGGCCGCATCAAGCTCTGTGCTTTTTTCTGGGCGGCCACCATCCTTTTGGGCTTTTGGCTGTACCCACACCTGGAAAAACTACTGTGGCCCTCTGTGGCCTATTTCGCTGTGCTCACCACCATGTGCTGCACCGCCCTTCTCAGCCAGTTCCCCGTTAAAATGGTAGGGCTGGGGGCCAGCCTCTTCTATATTTCTGATGCTGTTTTGGGCGTGGATTATTTTATCGGCCTGCCAGACTATAGCCGCTATATCATCTGGGCAGCCTATTTCCTCGGCCAGCTTTTCATCACTCTTGGCGTGATGCTGACAGAAGACCAACCTGTTCACTTTGGTCGATATCGGTTTGACTAAACGCTTTTTTTGCGCAAGAAAGCCAGCTGCTTGATTGCCAGAATGGAAAGAAGGTCATGATCACCGTGGACCAGGATAAACAAAAGTTACAGAAAAAAGCAGGCACCCTTGTTGAAGCCCTGCCGTATATGAAAAAATATGCGGGTGAAACCTTTGTAATCAAATATGGTGGTCATGCCATGGTGGACCCGGCCCTTGCCCGGCAGTTTGCTCAGGATATTACGCTTCTAAAACAGGTCGGTATCAACCCTGTTGTTGTGCATGGTGGCGGCCCACAAATTGGGGATATGCTGTCCCGCCTTTCCATCACCAGCGAATTTATTGATGGCCTGAGGGTCACAAACAAGGCCATCGTTGATGTGGCAGAGATGGTCCTGTGTGGTTCTATCTGTAAATCTATTGTTGCAGATATTAACGCCGCAGGCGGCCGTGCCATTGGCCTTTCCGGTAAAGATGCCAATATGGTGATCGCCACCAAAATGGAACGGAAGAAAATTGACCCGGAGTCCAACATTGAAAAAGCGGTGGATCTTGGCTTTGTGGGTGAACCGACAACCGTAAACCCCTATATCCTGCAGCACAGTATTGATAGCGACACCATTCCTGTGGTTTCCCCGATTGCTGTTGGCCAGGATGGCACCACCTATAATATTAACGCTGATACCATGGCTGGTGCCATTGCGGGAGCTCTCAATGCCCGACGTTTCTTCCTGTTAACAGATGTCCCCGGCGTTCTTGATAAAGAGGGTGAACTTCTCACTGAGCTGACGCGCGGCGATGTTGAAGCCCTGGTCGATGATGGTACTATTACCGGCGGTATGATGCCCAAGGTAGAAACCTGCCTTTATGCTGTGGAAAAAGGTGTTAAAGGCGCTGTTATTCTCGATGGCCGGGTGAAACACGCGATCCTCCTGGAAATCTTCACCGAGCGCGGGGCTGGCACGCTCATCCGCGAGTAAAGCCAGAAAACTGCTATTTTTAGCCAGTCATGGGGGCTTTTCCATCAGGCTCTAGGCCTGTTCGACAAAATAGCTCAGGTGCCAATCCAGTTCATTCTCGTCAATGGGATATTTACTGCCGTTTTTGGCGTTGAGAAGCTGAGCGCCAGAGACAAGCGCAAATTTGGTTTGCAGCTCATAGGCTGTACGCATCGTAAGATCTGACTTCCAGGCCAGTGCTGTAATCGCCCGGCCACTTTTGGAAGAGATAATCTGGCGAATGGTGGCCACTGGAATATCCGCCATCACTGCCAGGCACTGTATCAAAAGCTCGCGCCGGTTTTCAGCAATCTGCTCCATGACAAATTTATCGTCCAGCATACCCCGCTGAAAATAATCCTGTGCTTTGGCAGCCAGCTTGGCCTGTTCTGCATCTTCCGGCTTTTCGGACGAGAGCCTGCTGCGCACACGCTCGAGCAATTCTTCTGCCTGGTCTTCCGGCAGGTCATTCTGCTCCATCATGGCAAACACCAATGCGGAGGCGACAAAACCACTGATCCGCTTCATTGCGCGAATGGAAAGCTGCGGCCTCAACACAAGCGGCTTATGCAAATCTTCCACCGATTCCGCATGGGTGATAATCTGGTCCAGCGTATCCTCACGAATATGGGCATTTTTATTAGTTAAAAGTGCTGCAATGGCAGGGATATCCAGTGTAGCCACCAAGTCATCTGCCACTTCCTCACTAATTTCAGGGCGATGAGCGATAGACTCAAGCGCTGAATGGCTTGCCCCTGCTGCGATAATCTCCCGAAGATCTTCATCATTCAGTAAGGGAGAATAACGGAGGATCGGCCCACAAACGATATCTTCCACATCACGAGCCAGTTTATCCACCACCGCCTTGGGCACATTGGTGGCGCTTTTAATTTCTTCTGCAATGACAGCTCGTACACTGGGCAACTGGTCAGCCGCCAGTGCCTCAAGCGCCTTAATAGCTTTTTCTCTAAGGGCACTGGTTTGATCGGGCGCAAGCCCCGGCACCAGACGTCCAATCTTGCGCGCCAGCTCTGACCGGACTTCATTGCTCTCATCTTTTTGCAGTAGCTCCACCGCCTGGATAGGGGTAGACTCGTTTTGCGCAATCTGCTTACGCACGGCAGGTGCCTTATCTGACGCCAGATAATACAGCACTTCGGGCCTGACATCTTTTCGTGCTGCCAGCTGTTGCCGCTGTGCGTCCGTGCCCTCTTTCAGAATACGCTGTTCATCTTCTTTTGTCAGAACCTCCGGCAAACCTTTACCACCAAAGAAAGACTTTAACTTACCGAGCATACTATACTCCCCCACCTACTACTGTGCTCAATTCAGCATAAGCAACACTACCCCGACCGCTTTGCTTCACGTGATACAAAGCCGTATCTGCTTTTTCGGCCAGTTTCTTGAACGAAAGGTCTGTTCCAGCGACTGATTTACAAACCCCCACTGAAGCCGATAATTTTAAATCTGCCTTTCCCAGCTTTTTGCGAATGGCAGGCATGGCATCAATCAAACTGCGAGCTTTGGCACCAGCATCTTCGGGTGTTGCGTCCTCCAGCCAGATCACAAATTCATCGCCGCCATACCGACCAGCATAATCACAGGCCCGAATGACCGAACTGATATGCTCGGATACTAGCACAAGAGCTTCATCCCCTGCCTTGTGGCCTAATGTATCATTCACTTCCTTAAAGTGATCCAGATCCACAAACATCAGGCAACCTGCTTGACCAGAACGGCATTGATGTTTCAATCGCCTGTTCACCGCCTCTGTGAAAGACCGACGGTTCATCAAAGAGGTTAGTTCATCCTTACTTGAAAGATGATATAGTTTTTCAATCAGTTCCGCCTTAACAAAAGCCGCTGTCAGCACATCAACAACCGCATCAAACAGCTGCACTTCCTGGGCTGACCAAGGGCTGACTGCCGTGTTACGCGAAACAACGACCATGCCGAGGCCAATCCCACCACGCTCAAGCCGAATAGCCAGATGCACATTGCCTTCATCATCTTCAACCTGAGCAACCCCCGGTTCCGCCAGACATAAATCCCGCCAGATCAGATCAATATTGGGTATGATTTCATGCTCACCCTCAATCGCGACCGGAGTTAGGCCCTGATCATGCTTCATCACAGCCCAAACAGTATCCGCCCGCAGAACCTCAAGAAGAGCTTTTGAAGCGCTATCCAGCAGCTCCTGCGCACTTTCGACTGTGCTTAAGAGGCGCGTGACCCGCTGCAACAGGCTGAGGCGCAGATTATCCTGCCGGGTCTGGCGGGCAGCCAGATGCTCGCTCGTAATATCATTGCAAGTGCCACGTACAGAGAGAAGCTTTCCATCTTCATCCCTGTGTGGCTGCACATTGAAACTAAACCACTGTCTTTGATCTTCATCCAAAGCAACAGGAACAGCATCATATTTTTTTGTGATCAATGTAGCAAAAGGGTTTCGGCCCGGTGCCTTACCGCCAGGCCAGAAAATATCAGTTGCAACCCGACCCAGCCAATTCTCGGTTTTCACCCCAAACGCCTCTGCAGGGGATACAAAGGTAAAACGCTGCCTAGCATCCACTTCAAAAGCCAGGTCAGCCGCTGAATCCAGCAGGCCGCGCAGCAATGTGCGGCTTTGCATCAAGGCAGTGGTTACCCTGTCAGATAAGGTGGTATCCTTTGCCACGATCAGACAACCATCTGCCTCCGGCACCGCCACCACCCAGAATCCACCGCCAGAGTCGCTGGTGATTCTCTCCTCAACTGGTTGGGCTGTGGCAAAAACCTTATCCACCAGTGACAGCAAACGGTTATCCGGTTGGGCCCATATCTCCAACAGAGGCGCCACCGTAGGAGACTGGTCAATCACCTGTTTGGAAGCATTCACCCTGAAAGCACTTAAAGCCGCGGCTTCCAGTGAAGGCACTTCATGTTTTTTTTGAGAACTTAATCCAAACATCAAACTTACTCTTCCCCGGCCTAATCAATAGACAGGCACCCTCATCATGCAGTAAGGGCTAGCACCCTTATTCAGCAACCATAAAGACAGACTCTTAATGGAATTTTAATTTTAATTTATAATGGCATGATGAAACAGCAAGATAATCACAAAATCTTTCAGGATAACCGCGATATCTGGGTCTTTGATCTGGATAACACTCTTTATGCCGCTGAGTGTGATCTCTTTTCGCAAGTAGATAAAAATATCGGCGCTTATGTTCAAACCCTTCTGGGGCTGGATGCGCCGGAAGCCAGAAAAGTGCAGAAGCAATATCTGCTGGAACATGGCACCACCTTAAAGGGCCTGATGGCCGTGCATAATGTGGACCCCCATGAGTATCTGGATTTTGTGCACAGGATTGATTTCTCCCCCATCCGGCGCGATGAAAACCTGAGAGCCAGCATTGAGCGCCTTGAGGGCCGAAAGCTGGTATTCACCAATGCTGACCTGCCTTATGCAGAAAAGGTGCTGGCACGGCTCGGTATCGCAGATCAGTTTGAGGCGGTGTTTGACATTCATGCCGCAGGGCTTGAGCCCAAACCGAAACCCGAGGTTTATACCCAGTTCACACGGCACTATGATATTGACCCAAATCGCGCCGTGATGTTTGAGGACATGGCCAGGAACCTGGTGCCAGCCCACAAAATGGGCATGGCAACAGTGTGGATTAACACGGGCAGCATTTGGGGCAAGGCAGACCATGATCCGGCCACCATCCATGCCGAAACAGACAAGCTGACAAACTGGCTGGACAAGTTTCACGGCAAATAGGCCTGATGAATGATCAGATTCATTGACTCACCGCCCCTCATCGCTATTGTTCACGAAATTTTTGGCTGCTAAAAGCCAGGTCAAGATAGATGTATAGATAGAGAGACTGAGCATGAGTTACACCCAGTTAGAGACTGTTATCTCACAAGCGTTTGATGACCGCGATCAGGTGAACACCGAAACCCAAGGTGAAATCCGCGATGCGGTGAATGAAGCCCTGAACCTTCTTGATAATGGTACCTTGCGTGTTGCCTCCAAAGAGGAGGGCAACTGGGTTGTTCACCAGTGGCTGAAAAAAGCTGTGCTTCTTTCTTTCCGCCTGAATGATATGGCCATGATTGCTGGTGGCCCCGGTGAAGCCACAAACTGGTGGGATAAAGTGCCAAGCAAATTTGAAGGCTGGACAGAAGCAGAATTTAAAGCTGCTGGTTTCCGTGCTGTGCCCGGCTCTATCGTACGTCGTTCTGCCCATATCGCCAAAGGCGCTGTCTTGATGCCATCTTTCGTGAACCTCGGCGCTTATGTGGGTGAAGGCACCATGGTGGATACATGGAGCACGGTTGGCAGCTGTGCCCAGATCGGTGCAAACGTACACCTCTCCGGCGGTGTTGGCATAGGCGGCGTACTGGAGCCTTTGCAAGCTGGCCCTGTGATCATTGAGGATAACTGCTTTGTAGGCGCGCGCTCTGAAATCGCAGAAGGTGTTGTGGTTGAAGAAGGGGCCGTGATCTCCATGGGTGTGTATATCGGCGCATCCACCAAGATTGTGGACCGTGCAACAGGCGAAACATTCGTGGGCCGCGTACCTGCCTATAGCGTTGTAGTGCCCGGCACCCTGCCCGGCAAGCCATTGCCTGATGGCACACCTGGCCCAGGCCTTTACTGTGCTGTTATCGTGAAACGAGTGGACGAGCGCACACGCTCCAAAACATCGATCAACGATCTGTTGAGGGATTAAGAACCCGCCATGACCAAACTCGTGAACCCCGTTGAATTTTCTCAGGCATTGATCAGGCATGAGAGTGTAACACCTGACAAAGGTGATGCGCTTGACCTACTGGCAAGCGTGCTGACGGAGTTGGGGTTCACCTGCCACAAGCTGGTGTTTGAGGAAGAAGGTACAGACCCTGTGCCAAACCTTTATGCCCGCCTGGGCGATACGGCCCCCAATTTCTGCTTTGCAGGCCACACAGATGTGGTGCCGGTAGGCGCGGCGGATAGCTGGAGCCAGGCCCCCTTCAAGGCAGATGTAATTGACGGAAAGCTTTATGGCCGCGGGGCGGCAGATATGAAATCTGCCATCGCGGCTTTTGTGGCGGCCACAAGCCAGTATCTGGCAGACCGCGGCGGCGCACCTGAAAAAGGCTCCCTTTCCTTCCTTATCACGGGAGACGAAGAAGGCCCCGCCATCAACGGCACCAAAAAGGTGCTAGACTGGTTGGTGGAGCGCGGCGAGAAAATTGATCTCTGCCTTGTGGGCGAACCCACAAACCCTGATGTGATGGGCCAAATGCTGAAGGTGGGCAGACGCGGCAGCCTGCACGGCCATATCACTGTGACCGGCGTTCAGGGCCATGTAGCCTACCCCCATAAAGCACATAACCCGGTGCCTGACCTTGTGAAAATTCTTGCTGAGCTAAACAAGGAACCACTGGATAAGGGCAATGACAAGTTCCAACCCTCTAACCTCGAAGTGCTGGATATTCATGTGGGCAATGATGCTGATAATATCATCCCCGAGGTAGCCAAAGCGCGCTTCAATGTGCGATTCAATAGTGAATATACGCCTGATAGCCTAAAGGCAGAGCTGATCCGGCGCATGGACAGAGCCAACCTTAGCTATGATATCCGCTGGCGTGTCTCGGGGGAAAGCTTCCTAACGCCGGAAGGCCCTTTGTCTACCGCTGTTGTGGCAGCTGTTGAAAGTGAAATGGGGGTTACGCCCGAACTTTCAACCACAGGTGGTACATCTGATGCCCGATTCATTAAAAACATGTGCCCAGTGGTGGAATTTGGCCTTGTAGGTGCCACCATGCACAAGATTGATGAGCATGTTACCGTGGCTGACATTGAAAAACTGACCCGCATTTACAGCCGAATTATCGCCGATTTACTATCCTCTAAAAATTAATTACAATTTAAACTATTAAAATATTCTTTTTAAGGGTGGATTATTCTGTAAAATCGCCATATTATACAACCTATAGATTCATTTGATTTGGTGAAATTACCATGACTCATGCATTTAAAATAGACATGATAGGGGCTGGCCAAAGCCGCTTTCCTTTGGGGGCCGTGCGGTCTCAATCAATCAAACAGAATGCCAGCGGTGATGAAGGCCCCGGCATGGTGGTTATGGGTGAACTGCTACTCACCCCCGGTGCTGAATGGCATCGCCTCTCTCACCGCTCGGTCACCAAGGCACCTATGACTTTGGAAATATCAGATGATCACAAAATATATCGTGGGAAGTTTAAGCTTGCGTCTTTTGACCCAAACTCCCACGAAGCAGTTTTCTGGTCTGCAGGGGACATCCTATCCACCCCTGCGTGAGACAGTTATGGATGGCTCCTAACAACTGCTCCCCCAACCACATGACCAGAAAAACGTGGCGGACCTGTCCTTCCCAGCAGGTCCGCCACAATTTTTGTATAAGCTACTCTATCTGAAACTATCGATATTTTGTTCCCAATTTGCCCCGTCAAACTCTGTTATAGTCATAGAGGCCACGGTTTCCTTATCAAGGCAATTGGCATTCACTGACCAGCCATTCGGGTGACTGCGCGGCACATAGAAGGCTTTCACCCCGCAGGTTTTGCAGAACAGATGTTTAGCGGTGCCTGTGTTGAAGCGATACTCAGTAAGATTATCCGCCCCTGAGGTAATGGTGAAATCCTCATCTGAGGCAATCAAATGCACGAAACCGGTCTGACTACAGATACTGCAAGAACAACGATCCACCTTTAAATCAGCTGGCGCTTTCACTTCAAAGCGCACGGCCCCACAGTGGCAGCCCCCTTTATGCACCACCTTCTCACTCATCAACTGACCGCCCCTCGCGCTCTAAGGGCAGCAGCAAGCGTGCCATCATCCAGATAATCCAGCTCGCCGCCCACTGGCACGCCGTGGGCAAGGGCTGTTACCTTCACGCCCGTTTCTGCAAGCCGCTCAGCCAGATAATGGCTGGTGGTCTGGCCGTCCACCGTGGCATTCAGCGCCAGAATAATTTCCTGCACCTCGCCTTTATGCGCCCGCTCCATCAAAGGCGCAATATTCAGCTCATCTGGGCCTATGCCATCCAGCGCAGAAAGCGTGCCGCCCAGCACATGATAGAGCCCCTTATAGGTTTCAGAGCGATCAAGCGCCCACAGGTCGGCCACCTCTTCCACCACACAAATGGTGCTTTGGTCCCGCCTATGGTCTTCGCACACGTGGCAGGGGTCTGCCGTATCAATATTGCCGCAGGTGCCGCAAATGCCCACCTGCTCTGCCACATGGTTCAGCGCCGCCGCCAGCGGCACCATCACGGTATCTTTCTTCTTCAAAAGTTGAAGCGCAGACCGTCGGGCCGAGCGCGGGCCAAGCCCCGGCAATTTCGCCAGAAGCTGGATCAGCGTATCAATTTCACTGCCATGAGAACGAGGCATTCGCTTGTCCGTATAGTTTAAAACGGCATTTTGAAGCCGGGAGGCAGCTCTATGCCGCCTGTCAGGTCCTTCATCTGGTTCTGCATGGCCTCGGCGGCGCGGCCTTTGGCCTGCGTATGAGCCGCCACGATCAGGTCTTCCACCACTTCTTTTTCTTCTGAAGAAAACAAGCTGGGATCAATGCTCACAGATTTCATGTCACCCTGACCGTTCAGCACCACTTTCACAAGGCCCGCGCCCGCAGTGCCTTCAACTTCAAGGTTGCCCATCTCGGCCTGCATATCCCCCATTTTGGATTGCATTTCCTGGGCTTTTTTCAGCATTTCGGTCAGGTTTTTCATGCCTTCA
>JBNKGK010000063.1:0-12563 GCA_050289785.1 Kordiimonas sp. | reverse complement strand
CCAGCCAAAGCAACATATGACTCTGTAAGAAGTTCGGTTGGAGCCAGACGTTTTTGAGCTTTTGCCCAGGTCATATCAACGTGAGCATCAATGACGCGTGACTGATACATCATACCTGAAGATATGCTGAGCGGTGGAATGCGGGGTAGTGCAACATTACTATCGGTATTTGTGGCCTTCACATAGTCTGCATTCACGTTAAATGCCAGAGACCTGTTTCCATCATCAAAAGCGGCGAAGGATATTTCGGTTTCGATGCCCCAAAAGCGGGAGTCAGCAGCCTGATATTGCGCAACGGGCAGTCCATCTTCTTCCGCCCCGGTGACAGCCTGATAGATGAAATCCTTATAGTCTGTATAGAAATAGGTTATGCCGCCTGTGAGTGGCCCCTGGGTTTTTTGCAGAGCGATTTCAAAACCTGTTGCGGTTTCTTCGCCCAGGGCAGCATTGCCAAGTTCAAACGTACTGGTGGCGAGGTGAGGGCCGTTTGACAAAAGTTCCTCAGCATTTGGAGCGCGCTCAGCACGAAAGGCATTGGTGGACAGTTGCCAGCTATTGGTCAGTTGGACGATAATAGCACCAGACAAAGAAAGAGAAGCAAAATCATGGTTTAAGGTGGCTGTTTTCAGTGTTTGCCACTCGCTACGGGCGCCAACCTCAAAGGTGAATTTACCCGTTTCCAGGGTTTCCAGCATAAAGACACCAAATTGCTGTGTTTGGCTGGAGGGGACAAATGCTTCGTCTCCGACGGCTGCAAAATCCCTGTCTCTATATTGAATGCCAAAGGCCCCATTAAAACCATGTGTTTTCTTTTGTACAAGTTCAAGGCGGCTTTCCCAGCCCTGGTTCGTAAATACAGTACCTATGTCTTCACCTTCCAGTTCGGTGTGCTCATAATCAGCATAGCCAAAGCGAAACTTGGCTTTCTCAAACAAGAGAAAATCAGCGTCCCATTGGCCCATGGCATCCAGCCGTAGCTGGGAGAGGTCAATCCGAACATTCTCCTCTTCATGTCCTTCTTCTTCATGGTCACTATGAGAATGGGCACTGGCGGGAAGGCCATAATTGCTGTCATAACCACTGAAAGAGAGGCCAAAGAAGCCTTTGTCATGAAACCAGGTTGCCCCAACAGCTGCCGATTTCCGGCGGAGGTTTGTGTTGGGCACAGTATCTTTTATTTCTTCTTCCTCTTCATGGCCGGCTTCTTCATTATCTTCCTGGGCCCGCAGAACAGAGGACTCCGCAAATCCGGGAATATCCATGTCCCCTCGGTCAATCAAGGTGCCATCCAAATGCAGGGCAAAGCGATCACCCAGGTTGGTCGTCAGCCAGGCAGACGTGTTAAACTCGTTGCCATTCGTGCCATAATGCATATGGGCATTAGCTTTGAGGCCATTCAGGGGAAGTCGGGTGGGGATCCGTCCATCAAAAATATTCACAGCGCCCCCAACGGCATTATTGCCAAACAACAGGGTAGCAGGCCCACGCAGAACTTCAATTTTTTCAGCGGTTTCTGGATCCACTGCCACGGTATGATCTGGGCTGGTGCTGGATGCATCAATACTGCCGATACCGCCGATCAGGATGCGAATACGATCCCCGCCCAAGCCGCGAATAACAGGGCGGGAGGCTCCCGGCCCGAAGCTTGATTGGGAAAGACCAGGCAGATGATCCAGTGTTTCCCCCAGGCTGCCTGCGCGCATCCGCTCCAGAGCTTCACCTGCGAGAACAGAAATCGCCTGAGCAACTTCTGAGGAGACCTGACCAGTAGGTCTGCTGGAAACAATAATTTCCTCCATATGCAGATTATTATTTTCTGTTGTGGGACCATCTGCTTCCGCAACCTGTGTCAGTCCAGCGACCATAGCCAGTAGCGACACTTGAAGGCATCTTACTGTCATTAGTTTCCTCCCAAGGAAATCATCTGTTCAAATTTTCTGGAAAAATAATGTTATACTATAACAGCACTGTCAAGGGTGGAAAGATGATACAGAGCATATTACACTAGGCAATGGAGGAACTGGCCTGTATATTTGGGCAGAGGGAAAAGCAGGAAAATATTGTGACCAAAATACATGATCATGAAGAGTGTGTGGAAAACGCGATAGCTGAGGCAGAGCGCCTTTGTACAGAGCGGGGAACACGTTTTACTGACCTTCGCAAGCGTGTATTGCAAATGATATGGCAGGGCCACAAAGCTGTTAAGGCCTATGACCTTCTGGATCAGCTTGCCAATGAAGGTGGCTCTGCCAAGCCGCCGACTGTTTATCGGGCGCTGGATTTCCTGATGGAAGAGGGCCTTGTTCACAAGATCGAGTCGCTGAATGCTTTTATTGGTTGCCCGCACCCCAGCGATAATCACATTAGCCAGTTCCTGATCTGCGATAAATGTGAAACGGTGAAAGAGCTGACCTCTAAAGAGCTGGATAACTCCGTTTTGGGCATGGCCCGTGAAGCCGGTTTTTCCATCCATAAACAGACTCTGGAGCTTCGTGGTTTGTGTGCTGATTGTCAGGATGGCGCTCAGGCGGCTTAGGTGTTTTTAATCAGCAGGCAGAATTGACTCGTCTTTTGCTCGCTGTAGCGATAAAAACCGTCTTCTTATGGCTGAACTCGCAGATATCAAAATAACCGCGGAAGAATTTCTGGCGCTTGCTCGCAAGCAGGCGGCGGATGGCGATATTCCTTCATCTGAGCAGACAATCAAGGCTGTTATCGCCATGTCTGACAAATACCTGCCTGCCTGGCGGATGTTGGGCGAGGTTTTATCTGCTGTGCCGGGCAGGCGCGCTGATGCGGCTGCGGCCTATGCCCGTGTGCTTGAACTGGATCCTCAGAACACCGAGGCGATTGGTGGTAAGGCCCTTTTGAGCGCGCGGGAAACTGCAGCGCCAAACCGAGATGAAACGGCACTTCCCGGCCACGTATCACGAGATCTGCAGCTGCCGCATCTGGTTGGTGATGGCAAGGAAAGCGCCATGGCTAAAGCCCGTTCGGCAGAACAGGCGGAGGATTGGAGTGAGGCCAAATCAGCCTGGGAAAAAGTGCTTGAGCTGGATCCAAGCGACACCTGGGCCTGGTGCCAGTATGGCCATTTGCTCAGTGTTAACCTGCATATGTATGCAGAAGCGGAACAGGCTTTTCTGAGCGCTATCGAGGAAGACCCGACAGATGATTGGGCCTGGGGTAAATTAGGGATTATGCTGGCGGATTTTCTGGGCAGGGTTCAGGAAGGCCAGGATATGCTGCGCCACGCCATAGAGCTTGAGCCGGCCGAAAGTTATTATCACGGATGGTTGGGCTGGACCCTGTACCGGCAGAGTGAAGATTATGAAGGGGCGGAAAAGGCGCTGATGGAGGCCGTGCGCATATGGCCGGAGTATCAATGGGCCTGGTTTCATCTTGGCTATGTGCGCTTTGTGATCGGGAAATCGCCGAAAAAAGCAGAGCAAGCCCTTAAAAAAGCTTATGAGTTGGACCCGGAGGATCTGCCAACCATCTTTTGTTTGGGTGAACTGTACGATGATCATTTAGGCAAGCCCAAGAAGGCGCTGGAGCATTATCAAAAGGTTTTATCCATTGTAGGGGATGATCCGGCAGCCTGGCGTCGTATCGGTATGCTGTATCAGGGTGCTTTACGTCATGTACGTAAGGCAGCTTCAGCTTATCAGAAGGCTTTATCCGCTGCTCCGTATGATCATGATATCCTCACCCGGCTTGGCTGGTTGCAGTGGGAAGAAATGGGCGAAGTGGATGAAGGCATCGCCACCCTGAAAAAAGCGGTAGACCTTGCTCCGGACAGCCCCTGGGTGATGACCCATATGGGCCAGGCGCTTGCTGCTGGCAGGAAGAATATAGCCGGTGCAGAGGCGATGTACCGCCGGGCCCTTAGGCTTGATCCCCAATATGATTGGGCGCTTGCCATGCTCGGTGTCCTGTTTTTTGAGGAAAAGCAGGATATTGAAACGGGGAAGGATTATCTGCGCCAGGCGGTGGTTGTGAGCCCGTCTTATGCTTGGGCGTGGCAGAAGCTTGGACACCTGTACCTGCACGGTGAAGATAAGGTGGAAGATGCTTGGCAGGCTTATGAAACAGCGCTGAGTATATCACCCGACAGGCCGGACATATTATCTGATATTATCTGGCTGGGCCTTTACCGGCTATACCGGGCTGATATGGTGGAAGCCTATGCCCGCCGCCTTGTGCGGCTGGAGCCAAAGGCTTCCTATGCTAATGCGCTTCTCGGGCGGGTGCTCCGATACTGTGACCCTGATGGATCAGAGGCGATGGACTATCTGCAGAAGGCTGTAGCCCTAGATAGCGAGGATCATTATGCCTGGCACGAATATGGTGAAGCCCTTCTTTATGATGTGGGGGATGTGGAAGCTGCAGAGGAAGCGCTTCTCAGGGCTCAGCTTTTAGATGCCACCTGCCCAACCGTGGATTCTGATATTGGGCTTATTCGTTATGTGCAGGGCCGGGGCGAGGCGGCCATGGCCCATTTCGAACGAGCCCTTGAGATTGACCCGGAGGTGGGCGGTGCGTGGCGTGCGCTTGGCCGCTTTCTCCTGATCAGCGGCGGCGATGAAACCATGGCAGAAGATGCTTTTGAGCGCGCGCTGGAGCTGGAGAGCGAAAATTTTGAATCCTGGGCCTTGCTTGCGGGCCACTTGGCGCGTCAGGATGGCCGGGAAGAAGAGGCGGATACCGCCCGCCAAAAGGCCATGGAACATGCCCCGGCGGGGATGGATTTGGACAGATGGATCGAACGCCAGCTACAGCCTCTGGCGCTTAATCACTAGCCTTTAAATATGGCAGTGGGTGAGGCCTCGTTTCATCAGATATTGCTGATGATATTCTTCTGCGGGCCAGAAGGTGGTAGCTTCCTCGATAATGGTAACAATGGGCCTCGCGAAACGCTCTGTTTTTTCCAGCGCTTCTCTTTTTTCCGCAGCAATACTGGCTTGTGCATCATCTTCAATAAACACGACAGAGCGATACTGGGTGCCCACATCAGGCCCTTGCCTGTTCAGCTGTGTGGGGTTGTGATTGTCGAAGAAAATATCAACAAGGCTTGCATAGTCTATGACATCGGGGTCAAATTCTACCTGCACCACTTCAGCATGGCCGGTTTCTCCGGTGCAAACATCCTGATAGCTTGGGGTATCTTTTGTGCCGCCCATATAGCCTACAGCCGTTGAGAGCACACCTTCCATGGTGCGGAAAACTTCCTCCACTCCCCAGAAACAGCCTGCGCCAAATGTTGCGATTGCCATGCTTTTGTCCCTTTTGCCGATAATAGTCTATATCCATGTAATATGTGGTTGCTTACCTGGCTTGTCGAGGGGCAATATGCACATGCAATAGGGAGCTTGGCTATGAAATACGCTTTGGCAGTATCGGCATCTTTTATTTTACTGGCGCTAGGCAGTGCCCTGCAGGCACAAGCTCCTGCGGGTAAAACCATTCCGCAGGACCTATTGCAGCTTGATCATCAGCGCTGTATGCAGGATTGTGCTCCAAGTTTTGGCGAGGCCACTTGTCGCCCTTTGTGTGATTGCACGATTGATCAGTTCAGCAAGCGGCTGGATTTTTCCCGTTATCTTGATCTTTCAGCCCAGCTGGCTCAGGCGGATATCAAGCCTGGGAACAGAAAGCTGCTGGATGATATTGCCAATTATTGCACGGCAGAGCTTGAAAAAAACGGCGTTGCCATTGGCGGGCCTGCCAGCAAGTAAAGCTGGGAGTATAATTTCGCAGCCATATTTTCTGGCAAATGCGCTTCCCTCTTTATTGCTATTCTTTGGTTAATATTGTCCACATATCGGATGTGTTCCTGTCATATCTTCCATTGCTGCCTTTCATGCTGGATAGGCACATTATCCTTTGTCCTCAAATACTCCCTATAATTCCATATAAATAATATTTTTATTGCTAAATAGGGAATTTTGGGGATAATAAGGGAATTATTTGTGGGGGCTGCGGGCGTGACGCAGGATTTTTTTTCAATTGAGGATGTGGCTTCTATACTGAAGCTACATGTGAAAACGGTACGTAAGTATGTGCGGGATGGAAAGTTGCCCGCAACACGTATAGGCAAACAATATCGTATTGCTCGCGCTGACCTGCTTTCTTTTACAGGACAATCTATCGATCAGTTATTGGGGCAGCCAGTGCGGCGTGGCAGGCATGTCGAATTTTCAGGTGTTGTGCAGATTGATGCTGTATCTCGCTCTTTTGCGGATCGGATTACCACCATGATTATGGCTGTTGCAAACAGCTGTGGGGGGCAAGGGCCGCCTTTGAAGGTTGAGACCATCTATGATGAAGAACGGGCAAGCCTGAAGGTCGTTATGATAGGCGATTTTCAGGCATCAAGACAGATGCTTGATCTGCTTGATCATTTTCTTGACAATGAAAAGAAGGAGTAGGCTGGTGGGAATATACAAATCAGAGGCTGGCAGGAAAGCTGTTCAAAAAGCCTATGCTCAATTTCTCCAGAATTGGCCTGTCAGTTTCTCTCAGGAATATGTACCTACCCGTGAGGGTGACACACATGTCTTGATCTGTGGGGACACATCTTTACCTCCGCTACTTCTTCTGCATGGTTCCATGGGAAATGCGGCTGCTTGGGCTTTAGATGTGACTGAGTGGTCACAGCATTATTGCTTATACATTATTGATATGATTGGTGAGCCCGGCTTGAGTGCCCCTGTGCGCCCTCCATTGAACTCTGACGCTTATGCCTTATGGCTGGATGATGTGCTTGAGGCTTTGAAACTTGACCATATATCCCTTGTGGGAGAGTCCCTGGGGGGATGGCTCGCTCTGGATTATGCTATTAGACGATCGGAAAAAATCAAGGCGTTGGCTTTGCTGGTGCCTGGGGGTGTAGGGCGACAAAAAAGAGAGTTTATATGGAAGGCGTTGGGGCTGATGTTTTTGGGGCCTTGGGGGGCAAGGAAAGTGAGAAAGCTGGTATTCGGGCCTCCGCTTAGCAGTCCGTCGCCCTTGCAGCAAAAACTTTCAGAGTTTCTATCCCTTATTGTCAAAAATTTTAGGCCCCGTACAGAGAAATTGCCTATATTCGACGATCAGGCACTCCAAAGGATTGGGGCGCCGGTTTTGGCCATTTTAGCGGGGAAAGATGTGCTATTGGATTCCGAAGGGACCAGACGCAGGCTTGAACAAAATTTAGCGGATGTGGAAATAGTCTATTTGCCTGACGCCTGCCACTTGATCAGAGACCGCAGCTCCATTCTGGATTTTCTGAACCGGAAAGCATAGCTATTCGGGGTCAACAGGGCGTGGGTTGCCAGTTTCGTCCAGTGCAACAAAGATATAGCGGCCTTCTGTTACCTTGTGCTGTTCCTGATTCGAGCCACGCTCTGCAAAAACCTCCATGGCCACGGTGATAGAGGTTTTACCAACTTTTTCCACATCGGCATAAATGCTGATCACATCACCCAGTTGAATTGGTTGATGGAACTTCATGCTATCAATTGCAACTGTTGCAACAACACCTTTGGCACGTCTACAGGCTACATCGGCACCCGCGAGATCCATCTGAGATAAAACCCAACCACCAAAAATATTGCCATTTACGTTCAGGTCAGATGGCATTGGGATGGTACGAATGGTGGCACGTTTGTTGGTATCCATGAGGGTTTATCTCGTTTCTTCAGTTGGAGTGAGTTTTGCAGTTTCTTTGTGGACAGGTGCCAGTTCCAGATCAGCGGGCATGGCCTCCAGATAAAGTGACCGGCTAGGGAAGGCAAAGCCTGCGTCCGCATCCTCAACAATGCGTTTGATTTCAATCAGTAACTGTTCCTTGATCTCCAGCCATTCCAGCCAGTCTGTTGTTTTGGTGAAACAATAGAGAAGGATATCAATGGAGCTGGCGGAAAACTGATCAATGCGCACGAAGGTGCTGGTGTCTTCCGGTTTTACAAAATCGGGGCTGTTTCTGAGATAGGTCTCAATGCCTTCTCGTACCTGTGTAAGCTGCTCTGAGGTGGAGCGGTATTCCAGCCCTATAAGCCATTTGATCCGACGGTAGGTCATGCGGGTGAAATTCGTGACAGCATTATCTGAAAGCTTGGAATTCGGCACATAAACAGGGGCTTTATCAAAGCGGCGGATGCTGGTGGTCCTAAAGCCGATATTCTCTACCGTGCCTTCCACAACACCATCCACCAAAATCCAGTCCCCTGGCTGGAAACGCCGTTCCCCGATGATGAAAAGGCCTGCGATCAGGTTTTTGAAAAGATCTTGCGCCCCCAGGGCTACGGCAACACCAAAAAGGCCAAGGCCAGCAATCAGCGGGCCTACCTGAATACCCCATATTTCGAGAATGGTGGCACCACCGAGCAGCGCAAAAGCAATGCGAGTGGCCTTGGAAAGCCAGCCTATCATGGCCTCTGTGAGGATGCCATCCGCTCGCTCCAGCAGGTGCGAAATCGGTTGGGCAGCTCGGTATAAGGCCCAGAAAATAACAAAGGCAATGAGAGAGCGGTTCAAATTGGTGAAAAAGGTGGCCACCTCCTCGTCCGCATCCAGATAGGCGGTGGACAGGAAAACACCCAAGACAACAGGGATAAACCTGATGGGGGCTTCTACTGCTTCCAGGAATGTATCATCCAGGTCAGTATTTGTTTTTTCCACCCACCTTTTAAAACGCCTTAAGACCAATCGGGTAAACAGGTTTCGTGCAGTGATGAAAAACAATAAGATGGCAACAGCCAAAACAATATTACCAACATCGATGCCTAAAAGGCCGTGTTTCCAGACGTCTTTTACAAGTTCCCAAAAGGCTTTGAGGTCTTCCATGATGAAACGCTTTTCTTCCAAATTGCTATGTTTCAAACTTTATAAAGGATCGTTTTCTTGTGAAGTGGCCTTGGTGAAAACTTGATGCGCTTGTTCATCATGACCGTGCCGGTTGCTGAAAAATAGCAAAGTCATAAGCCCAATCCCCACCGCAAAGGTGAAAAAAACACCAAGGCCAATGGCTATCATGCCGTGCAGGCTGATTTCAACACCGCGAATCTCGCTGAACACCTTAATGCCCCACCAAGCTGCGGCACCCATAAACACACATAATAAGGCTGATATAATGGCATATTTCATGTTTCGGTCTCCATCATGGCCTTTTATCCCACATCGTAAGGAAGAGAAAGCCCTGAAGAAAAATAACGACTGTACCCTCATGCTTTACGCGAAAGCATTTTGAGAAAGTTCGAAAACAAGGCATACTGTATGGATGATGTCTCGAGTACCGCTTTCGCAAACACTTGGGAGAAAAAGATGACAGTTGACCATATTCTGGAAGGTAAAGGGCGGGACCTGGTTTCTGCCGATGTCAGTAGTTCTGTGCTCGATGTTGCTAAGCTACTAGGGGAGCGGCGCATTGGTGCCGTACCGGTCATGAATAAGGGCAAGCTTGCTGGTATTATCTCTGAACGGGATGTGGTGCGCGGCATTGCCATCCGCGGCGGCGGCGTTCTCTCTGATAATGTAACCTCTTTGATGACCAAATCTGTTGTGACCTGTCAGCGTACTGACGGGATCCAGCATCTGATGGGCATGATGACTGAGCGTCGTATTCGTCACGTGCCTGTGGTGGAAGGTGATCAGGTGATAGGCATGATTTCCATTGGTGACGTTGTGAAAGAGCGCATGGAAGAAACAGAGAAAGAAGCCGAAGCCCTGAAAGAATATATTGCGACGGCCTAGAATGGCTGCCTAGCCAGATAAACAGCGGTTATACACAGCCTCATAGCGTGCAACGCTGTTGTGCCAGTTTCTATCATGCTCCACATAATGCCTGCCTGCTGCCAGCATGGCAGGCCAGTCTGCTCTCTTCTCAATAAGGTCTGTGCAGGTTTGCTCCAGTGATTGCGGGTCATCTGCTTTGAAAAGGCGGCCTGTTTTGCCATCCTCGATTAGTTCTCGGTGCCCGCCAATATCTGAGGCCAGCACAAGCCGGCCCATGGCCATGGCTTCCAATGGTTTCAGGGGCGTAACGGTTTCTGTGAGCCTGATAGAGTGGCGTGGATACACCATGATATCCGCGAGGCTGTAATAGCGCCGCACGTCACTGTGCGGCACCCGCCCTGTGAGGATAACATGGTCTTGCAGGCCCAGCTTTTTTATAGTGCTGCGGATTTTACCTTCTGTTGGGCCACCCCCCACCAGTAACACACAGATATTTGGCATTTTTTCTATGAGGCTGGGTAAGGCCTCCATCAGAAAGACCAAACCTTCGTAAGCATAAAAGGAACCAGCAAAACCCAGCACTGTTTTGCCCCTGAGGCCCAGTTCATTTTCTAGTGGCTGGTCTTTGCCGTCCAGAAGGGGAAACTCGTCAATGTTAACAGCATTGGGGATAACCGTGATCTTTTCAGGATTAATGCCCCTGCCTGCAATATCCGAGCGCAACCCCTCACAAATTGTTGTAATGGCTGTGGCTTTTCTGAAGGCTTCGGTTTCCATGCTGCGGCTGATTTTATAGCGCAGACTGCCTTCGCTTGTGGTGCCATGGTCTACGGCGGCATCTTCCCAGAAAGCTCGTACCTCATACACAATGGGGAGGCCAAGACGTGCCTTATAGGAAGGAAAAAAGTTCAGCACAGGTGAATGTGCGTGAAGAATATCTGGTTTCAGTTCCGGAATAACCTCTTTCAGGTGCTTTTCCGTGAGGCGCATTTCAATCCAGTCTTTCAGGCCTGCCGGAAGTTTGGCAGCGAGGCCTGAATTTGGCGTTCTGTTGAATGTCCAATTTTCCACCTGCTCTTCTGTAACCGCTGAAGGGCCATGGCGCGGGGTGGTTAACAACAAGGGGGTCCAGCCGCGTTTTTTTTGCTCCGCCATAATGGACATGGTGCGGAAGACGTAACCACTGTGCTTGGGTAGGGAATGGTCCAGAATATGCAAAATACGCATGTGTAAAACCTATTAAAACCCCATACACAGAAGCACAGGAAAAGCCATAATTGGGTATGATCCTAACGGCTAAATTATATTGGTACAATAGAAGGATAGGGTTCATTTTGTGTACGAGAAATAGGGGTGGGCAAGGTCTGTGGGTTCTATCCCCTAAATCAGCGCAGCTTGTGCAGACCCTGTTTTTGAGCTATCTTTGAAGGCTCATGGTCATGGGAAGTGGCAATAAAAGCAGTGGCAAAACCCGATAAAAATCAGGTGAAAATGGCAGGTAGGGCGCCCCTTGTAAAGGAGGCGGTACCCGTTGTTTCTGTTGTGCCAAAGCATGGCCCGGTTATTGATAAGCTGTATCGTTCCCACTGGAATGATCTGTGTGGCTGGCTCAGGAAAAGGTACGGGGCGGGCCCGCCAGACCCGGAAGATGTGGCCCAGTTGGCTTTTGAAAAAATATCTCATTTGCCGGAACTGAAAAGCATTCGGAACCTGAGGTCCTATCTGTTCACTGTGGCGGCACGTGTGTTTATCGATGAAAAGCGAGGACGTGCCGTGCTTGACAAATATGTTGATCAACAGCTGAAGCTGCACGGCGTTGAAGTGGAAGAAATTACGCCCGAGCGCGTCTATAGTGCGAGGGAAGATTTTCAGGCGATACTGGATGATCTGAAAGGCTTTAGCCCCAAACACCGTGAAATTGTGTTGCGCCACCGGGTGCTGGGGCAAACCTATGATGAGATTAGTGAAGCGACAGGCTGGAGCCCTGCAGCGATTTCCCGCTGTCTCAAGGCAGCTATGACAGTGGTGTTTAAAAGGGCTAGCGAGGCTCGCAGCCGTGCAGAAGACAAGAGAGGCGTTTAGCTCATGTCAGCGTCAGATGTGAAAATCTATGAGTTTCCGAAGGCACATGAGGTGACAGATGTGCAGGCTGAAACTATTGAGTGGGCAGAACTTATCCAGTCTGGTCGTGCATCCGCTGGCGAAAAGAGAGAGTTTGAAGCGTGGCTTGCGGCATCGCGTGAGCATGCGGCTGCGTACCAGCAGCTTGAACAGTGGTGGCGGGACATGGATTATGCTGCGGTGGATGATGACGATCTGGAAGCAGAAATTGATCAGTTAGTCTCTGGTGAAACAAAGCCTTCTGTTCAGTCACAGAAGAGAACAGCGTTCTGGCCTGTAGCGCTGGGTATTGCGGCATCCATATTGCTCGTGGCTGTGCTGTTGCACGGTGCGCACTTTTTCTCTTTCCCCGGTTTTGGCGCCAAAGAGAGTGTGGCCAATTATGAAAGTCCGGTTGGTGAAATCAAAACGCTTAAAATGGCTGACGGTACATCTGTCACTCTTGGCGGGGCCTCCCGCTTGTCTGTGAGTATTACAGATGACGCTCGGCAGGTCACCTTGCTGGAAGGGCAGGCCTATTTTGATGTAGCACCAGATACAGAGCGTGTTTTCACTGTCCATGCGGCAAACACGGTGGTGAAGGTTTTGGGCACGGCCTTTGATGTGCAGCGCGGTCAGCATGGAGAACGGCGTCCGGAAGCTGGCGCCGAGAGCGGCGCGAGTGACTCCATTCTGATTAGCGCAAGTCGCGCCTCGTCAAAAGCAGGGTTCGGCCGTTTTCAGTC
>JBNKGK010000062.1:0-12707 GCA_050289785.1 Kordiimonas sp. | reverse complement strand
CCACAAAATCTGCACCTCTTCTGGATGGCCTTCTCGATCGTTTTTTTAAAACGACCGAGCAAATCCGTTCGCGCCATGGGGCTAAAAAGGCAGCGAAGTACACACCGGAGCCTTCGGGCCCTGCCGATAGCGGTTTTGAGACGAAGTTGAAAGAACTTTCGCACAAGAAAGATATTGTTGTTGCTGGCAACCTGCATGTTTTAAACGTCGCCAAGATCAAAGACAAAGTTGGTGAGAAATGGCCACGGCTGCAATCGCTCATCAAAATGAATATTGAGAAGATCATTACCTCCAACCTGGGACCAAAGGATGAAATGCTCAACTATTCTGACCTCAACTATGTTGTCGTGTTTTCTGATGCCGACGAAGCAACAGCAAATAGAAAACTGGCCCAAATTTCCAAGCTGATTATTGAGCGTATTTTTGGCACCGAAGCCTTAATGAAGGGCTTTGAGCTGGAAACATCAGCCACAGCCGTAAAATCAAAAGATATTGCAGGGGATCAGGCAGGAATAGGAACCCTTCTTCAACAAATCAGCAAACTCGCCACTCCAACCCGCCATTCCTGGCAAACCATAGGGCAGGAGCATCCAAACCAGCCCGATGCAACCAGCAGGGATGAAGATAGCTTCATGGAGCAGATGTCCCGTCTCCTCGATAAGATTGCAGAGAGTGTCCATACCATGCATAGCCTGAGGGATGAGACACAGTTTCATCAGCTAAAAACTGGCCTGGAAGCACAACTCGATGCCGCATCTGAACTATCATCACAGCTTCTCGCCAAATGGCCGCTGGATGAAGCGACAACAGAAAAAAGCCTAACCAACAGACAGTTCCTTGCCAATATTCAGACCTTGTCTGCTGAACTTAGGAAAAATTTTGCTGATGTTACACCTGAAACCTTACCAGAGTTATTACCCCCTTCAACTGATGACCATGAAATCACGCTGGCGGAGCTGGATAAGGCACATACAGTAGAAATTGATCCTGATAAACCACCTGAGATTGATGAAGACGCCGAGTTGCTAGCCGACCTTGGGGAAGATGCCAGTTTCATCTACTTCCCTGTATGGGATGTAAACCTTGAAGTGGTGAACACGTATCGCTGCAGCGTTGCCATCATGAACAACCATGAAATAACAGAAATCAAAAGCAAATTACCCGCTGGGTGCCCCGCCCATATTTATGAGCGGCTTGACCTGATCACAGCCCAAAAAGCGCTGAATGATATACGGAAAGCCGTGCAATCAGATATCATCTGCACCTTTGGCATTACACTGTGCCAATCCCTTCTACAATCCAGCAAAACCCGTACACTACTGCACAATATGTTTAACGTATTGTCCTCTGAGGAACGGCGGCTTTTAGTTATAGAAATTACGGACATTCCCAATAACACCTGGGCTTCCCGCGTTGCTGAGAATGTGGATTTCCTCAAGCAGTTCTGCAAAGCTGTGCTTGTGCGCATGCCAGAACAGTTTCAGGGGCTGGAAGAGCTGAAAAGCAGCGGTGTCTATGCCATCGGCTATCACATCCCTGATATGCAGGGAACCGAAACAAAAAAATTGCAAGAGCTGGAACGCCTTGCCACCCAGGCTGACAGATATGGGCTAACCACCTTTGTCAGCGGCGTAGATCAGATCAGCCTGGCTGCCAGTGCGGTTGGCGCTGGCATGCGCTATATTGGTGGCACAGCTATTGGTTTCCCGCTGGATATTCCCTGGGGTATCCTCCCCTTCGCTCTGGAAAGCATCTATTCCAGGTGGCTATCAGCCTGATTTATCGCAGCCGGACTAGCGTATCCATCAGAGCGATTTCATACCTGCATTCCATAAAAATCATAGGTTTATTAAATAAAATTAAAAATAGTATAATTGCGAGTAAATTAGATTGACTCTCTATTTTAAATGGATAAATTGCCCTCATTACGTGTTTTGAGTACCACTTTCCATTAACATCTATTCATTTAAGGGGAGAGACATTATGTCTACCACAGAAACCGGATATATCGTTTGGGCATCCAATCCTACAAAAGTTCTCGGCGTTGCTGACCAGCAGGCTGGGGCAGGTGTTGTTCTTGTTGACAGCACTGCACCAGGGTATTTTAACCTCTGGACAGTTGATTTGCTTAAAAACACCATTACAAATGCTGGTAGTGGCGGTGATCTGGTTCTCCAGTATCAGGATAATAAAATTGCCTCACAAACACCGCTGGTTCTGGGTGTTCTCGGGGCCAATGGACAGCCACAACCTTCTCAGCAATGGAGCCTGCTGTACCGTCCTGGGTATATCGCTTCTGTTGCGGAGCCTTCACTGGTGGTTGATAACTCCCATCGGGGTGGAGACGCCGGTAATGCAATTTGGGCATTCCCTTTCAATGGTTCACCTGCACAGCAGTGGAAAATAGAAAGCCCATTTTCCTTTGTAGCCCGGCAGGCTGCATAAGATATAGTGACCCACTCTTCTTTGCCGGGAAACCCCCGGCAAAGGAGTTGTGCGTCAGACGTCAAAAAAGGCTCTAAGGTGTATTACTCTATGCCAGGCAGGCCCCAAGACAGTTATTCACCGCTTTAAGGAATTCTGTCTTTGTTGCAGGTTTGTAGATTACCTCATCCGCCCCCAGGCTTTTGGCAATTTTCAGGAAATCCATATTGCCAACACGCCCCCCGCCGGACATGGCGGCAATTTTTATATCCGGATGAATAGCGCGGATACGACGAATAAGCTCAATCCCTTCCATTTCAGGCATGATAATATCTGTCACGATCAGGTCAAAAAGCCGTTTTTCAACAACATCCAGTCCTTCACGACCATTACAACAAGCCTGAACCAAATGCCCTTCCCTCTGCAATATCCTGCTTAGGGACTTGCGGATCACCGCGTCATCTTCAATCAAACAGACTTTTGCCAAAACTGAACCCTCCGACTACAGCCCCCTATCACCGCCAGTATAAAGGAGGTGGCTTACCATCAGGTTAACAAGGCAGAGTCAAACTTCAGCTTCCTGCACACCGTGGCCGCGGTGCAGATAATCTTCTGACTGCATTTCCATCAGGCGGGAAACCGTACGTTCAAATTCGAAGGCACCGTCGCCTGCGGGGTAAAGGTCAGCAGGCGTCACCTCAGCCGAGCAAAGGAATTTCACCCCGTGCTCATATAGGGCATCAATGAAAGTAACAAACCGCTTGGCCTCATTACGCTTATCTTTCTCAAGCTGTGGAATGGCCACCATAATCACAGTATGGTAGGTCCGCGCAATGGCCAAGTAATCCGCCGCTCCCAAGGGGTTGGCGCACAAGCGCTTGAAGGAGAAAACAGCCACGCCCCGCGCCGATTTTGGCACAAAAAGCGTGCGCCCCTGCACCGTTAGCTCATCAGAGCCCACTTTATCCCGGTTGGCAAAATCCCTGTCTGTCAGGCGGAAGAAGGCTGCTGTAAGCCGGGCCGTACTCTCCTCATTCACTGGCGAATAATAGGTTTCCACACCCTTCAGGCGGTCATAGCGATAATCCGTGGGACCATCGAGCGGCACCACATCAAAACGCTGTTTCACCATGTCGATAAAGGGCAGAAACAGCTGGCGGTTCAGCCCACCTTTATACAGATCATCCGGCACCCGGTTTGATGTGGCAACAATCACCACGCCGCGTTCCAGAAGCTCAGTGAACAAACGGCCCAAAATCATCGCATCGGCAATGTCTGTCACCTGCATTTCATCAAAACAGAGCAGTGTGGCTTCAAACGCAATTTCCCGCGCCACAGGTGGCACCGGGTCATCGCCCACTGCACGGCCGCCGCGAGCAGCACGTTCCTTGGCGGAAAGGCCGCGCCATTCTTTCAGCCTGGCATGCACATCCAGCATAAACTCATGGAAATGCACCCGTTTTTTGGCTTTTACCGGCGCAACGCTATAGAATAAATCCATCAGCATGGATTTGCCGCGCCCTACCCCGCCATAAAGATACAGGCCCTTGGGCACTTCTTTATCGCCACCCGACCAGCGGAACAGCTGCGCAAGCCGCCAGCTTTTGACCGAAAGGCCGCGCCCCCGGCCTGCAATTTCAGGATAATCCACAAGCTCTGCATAGAGGCGCTCCAAATGCCCAATCACACGAAGCTGATCAGCATCCGCCTTGATCTCGCCTTCTGCTTCCAGCGTTTTATAGGCCGCAAGGGGGCCATTTTCAGAAGGGGGCTTTTGCACTACTCGGCACCTCTATACATATCAAGCTCGTCATCACTCCCGGCGAGGGCAAAGCCCGAGGGAGGGAGTCTTCCATCACTCAGGGCCCTAATCTGCCAAGGATACCCACCTTCGCGGGTATGACGATATAAAGCTCATCATAAAGCAAACCAACTTTATTCTCATTAGAGTTTACACCAAAGAAAAACGGGCCAAAAGGCCCGTTTTCAAACTTTTGCAAAATCAACAGGATTAACCCTGACGTTCCACCATCATTTTCTTGATCTCTGCAATCGCTTTGGCAGGGTTCAGGCCCTTGGGGCAAGCGTTTGCACAGTTCATGATTGTGTGACAGCGATACAGACGGAACGGATCCTCAAGGTTATCCAGACGTTCGCCTGTGGTTTCGTCACGGCTATCGATCAGCCAGCGATAAGCCTGCAACAGAATAGCAGGGCCTAAATATTTATCGCCGTTCCACCAGTAGCTTGGGCAGGATGTAGAACAACAGGCACACAGGATACACTCATAAAGGCCATCCAGCTTTTCGCGGTCTTCTTTTGATTGAAGACGCTCTTTTTCCGGTGTTGTGCTTTGTGTCTGCATCCATGGCTTGATAGAAGCATATTGTGCATAGAAATTGGTGAGGTCAGGCACCAGATCCTTCACCACTTCCTGGTGAGGCAGTGGTGTGATGGAAACATCGCCCTTCGCGTCATCAATCGCTGTGGTACAGGCCAGCCCGTTTTTACCGTTGATGTTCATGGCGCATGAGCCACACACACCCTCGCGGCAAGACCGGCGGAAAGTAACCGTGCTATCCATCTCATTTTTAATTTTAATGAGAGCATCCAGCACCATTGGACCACAATCGTCCATGTCCACCTCAAAGGTGTCCATGCGCGGGTTTTCACCGTCATCAGGGTTCCAGCGATACACATGGAAGTTCCGTGTGTTTGAAGCACCTTCTGCTTTAACGGTTTTACCCTTGCCAACGCGTGAGTTTTTTGGAAGTGAAAATTCAGCCATTGTCTTCGTCCTTCCTTAATAAACCCGGGCCTTGGGCTTGATATACTCAATCTCTTCAGAGAGTGTGTAATCATGCACAGAGCGTTCACCGAGAGTAACCTGCTTGCCATCAAACCAGCCAACAGTGTGTTTCATCCAGTTTTTGTCATCACGATCTGGATAATCTTCATGCATGTGGGCACCACGGCTTTCTTTCCGTGCTGCAGCACCATGCATGGTCAGCACGGCTTGGCCAATCAGGTTCTGCAGTTCCAGTGTTTCAATCAGGTCACTGTTCCACACAAGGCTGCGGTCAGTTGTCTTGAGATCATCAAAGGTTGCTGCAATCGCATCAATCTTCTGTACACCTTCTGCCAGAACTTCTTCCGTACGGAACACCGCACAGTTGTTCTGCATTACCCGCTGCATGCTCAGGCGCATATCAGCCGTAGGCGTGGAGCCCTTCGCGTAACGCGCTGCATCCAGACGACCCAGAGCCATTTCTTCATAACCCGCAGGCAGTGGCTTCTGTGTGGCCCCTGCTGTTGTGGTTTCGGCAATACGGTGTGCTGTGGCACGGCCAAAGACCACAAGGTCAATCAGAGAGTTAGAGCCAAGCCTGTTTGCCCCGTGAACGGACACACAAGCAGCCTCACCCACCGCATAAAGGCCCGGCACAACGGCGTCAGAGTCCTCCTTGGTTGGGTTGATTACCTCGCCGTGATAATTGGTTGGAATACCACCCATATTATAGTGAACGGTTGGGATAATCGGGATCGGCTCTTTGGTAACATCCACGCCCGCAAATACCTTCGCAGATTCAGAGATACCAGGCAGACGCTCAGCCAATAGCGCTGGATCAAGGTGATCAAGGTGCAGGAACATATGGTCCTTATTCGCGCCAACACCGCGCCCTTCCCTGATCTCGTTAGAGATAGAGCGGGAAACAACGTCACGGGATGCCAGGTCTTTCGCGCTTGGAGCATAACGCTCCATGAAGCGCTCGCCTTCACTGTTGATCAGGATGCCGCCCTCACCGCGCGCACCTTCTGTGATCAGAACGCCCGCACCGTAAATGCCGGTTGGGTGGAACTGAACGAACTCAAGGTCTTGCAGGCCAATGCCAGCACGCAGTGCCATGCCGCCGCCATCACCTGTGCAGGTGTGCGCAGAAGTAGCAGAGAAGTAAGCCCGACCATAACCACCCGTTGCCAGCACAACTGTCTGGCTGCGGAAAGCATGGATAGAACCATCTTCCATATTCATGGCAATTACGCCGCGGCATTCGCCGCCTTCCATGATCAGGTCAATCGCGAAATATTCGATGTAGAAGTCACTGTCATATTTCAAAGACTGTTGATACAGGCCGTGAAGCATGGCGTGGCCAGTCCGGTCAGCCGCAGCACAGGTACGCTGGGCGGCAGGGCCTTCACCGAACTCGGTGGTCATGCCACCGAAGGCACGCTGATAGATTTTGCCTTCTTCTGTACGCGAGAAAGGCACACCATAATGCTCCAGCTCGTAAACAGCTGCAGGCGCATGACGCACCATATATTCAATGGCGTCCTGATCTCCCAGCCAGTCAGAGCCCTTTACAGTGTCATACATGTGCCACTGCCAGGTATCTGGCCCCATGTTACCAAGCGACGCGGCGATACCGCCCTGAGCCGCCACAGTGTGGGAACGAGTTGGGAAAACCTTGGTGATACAGGCTGTTTTCAGGCCAGCTTCCGCGAGGCCCATGGTAGCGCGCAGGCCAGAGCCCCCGGCACCAACAACAACAGCATCATAAGTGTGTACGGTAATGGGATATGCGTTCGTCATGACCTATCCCCCAAACGCTATGCGAAGAACGGAAAAAATGCTGAGCGCGGCAATCAGCGCACAACCGAAATTGATGGTAAGCAATGCTGCAATGCGTCGGCACGGCGCGTGTACATAATCTTCCACCAGAACCTGCAGGCCCAGGCGCATGTGATACACCATATTCGCCACAAACAGGATAACCAGCACAGAAGCCAGCGGCTGCTTCAGCCAGGCCACCCATTCTGCATGGTCTTTGCCGGCGTTGCCCACGAAGGAAACAACCAGAAAGATGGTCAGTGGAATATTGGCAACGGCTGTTGCACGCTGCAGCCACCAGTGGTGTGTGCCATTTTTGGCAGAGCCAAGACCGTGTACTTTTGCCAGAGGCGTTTTAAAATCAGTCATGATTATAGGCCCCCCATCACTTTATAAGCAGCAACCCACACAACCAGTGTCGCAGCACCGGAGAAAATGAAAGTATAAATTGCTGTGGATGTGTTTGCTTTGAGGTCATACAGCTTGCCAGCATCCATAAAGAGGTGGCGAATGCCGGATGCAAGATGCTGCATAAGCGCAAAAGTAAGGCCGAAGAGAACCAGTCTGCCGATTATGCTGCCCGCATAACCTTGAACCACATTAAAATAATCATGCCCTGAAGCAAGTGCCACCAGCCACCATGTAAGCAGGATTGCGCCAAAAGCAAGCGCAGAACCCGTAGCGCGGTGCATGATGGACACAGCCATATGAGCACCCCAACGGTAAACCTGCAGGTGGGGAGATAGCGGGCGTTTTGCCTGTGCCATAAAATGTCCCCTGACAGTTTTTAAACCTTTGTCCACCCTGTCCCAAACAATAGGCGGATTTAATCAGCTGCCCTTTTAGCTCCCAAAGAGGGGCAATCGCAAGGAAGGATTTTACAAATCTGGCGAAAATTTGACAAAAATAGTGTTCCTCGGCCCTCAGGGGCAGCTTTTGGCCTTTGAAATGAGCCAGGACCAGACCATGCTCACGCTATAGGACCATGCTTAACATGGTTTTAACTAGACTCGGCACCACAGATTGCTAGAATGCATGAATACTTAAGAGTGTATTATCTTCAGGGGCCTCTATGATATCGTTACTTTCACGCGCACTGCCACTGGCAGCCTTGCTTTTTGCTGTTTCATCAGCAAGCCAATCAGACACATCAGAAAACCAGGCACCGCTGGTGCCCGTGGAAGCCTTCGCCTCCCTACCCACTTTTGATGATGCAAAACTGCCCCCCAATGGGGAAAAAGTGGCCTACGCCATTACACATAAGGGCAGGAAGCATGTCATCACGCAAAACCTGGATGGATCTGACAGGCAGCTTATACCCCCTATTGACGATGCCGATATCAGCAGTTTTTTTTGGGCGAATAATGAAACTCTGCTTGTTAAATACGGCATGACACTGAACCGAATGGAGTTTCGCGCAACAACTAAAGAAACACGCTATATTGCCTACCATACAAATGGTGAAAAACCACGCTGGCTTGGCAAGCCAAAACAAGACCTGGGGCGCCAGAAAAGCGGTAATATTGAATATATGTCTCAGGTTGAGCATATTGTTGACCGGCTACCGAACGACCCAAATCATATCCTGATGGAACTGGATTTCGAGCTGGATACCCAGCCCTCTGTCTTCAAGGTAAATGTGAATAATGGCAGGCGCAGCCAAGTGAGGGGCGGTAAACGCGGTGTCCAGAACTGGTACACTGATAATGAATCAGAAGTGCGTCTTGGTTCAGGTTATGTCACTCGTGGCACTAAAAAGGTCATGATGTATAAAGGAACGGATGGCAAATGGATTGACCTGAAGAAGCTGGATTGGACAGACTGGTATAGCATATATGATTTTGCCAACGAGCCTGACACGCTTTATGTGGGGGGTAACAGTGAGTACGGCACCACCGGCATCTTTACCGTTAACGTTCTTACTGGCCAGATTTCCAGCCATGTCTTCACCCACGAAAATGTGGATATTGATGACCTAGCCTCCCATCCCGTGACCGGAAAACTAGCCGGTGTTTCCTATGCTGACAATTTCTACCGCACACATTATTTTGATAAAGAACTCGCTCTGTTGCAGCGCAGTTTTGATAAAGTTTTGCCCGGCGCCATCAACCGCATAGCCAGCATATCAACCGAAAAACAGCTCTATCTCATTTACAGTGCAAGTGACACGAACCCTGGTGATTATTATCTCTATGATCGGCCTAATCGCCAGTTAAATTTCATTGCCAATCGGATGGCCCATATCAACCCCAGCCATATGGCGCACACAAAAGAAGTGCGCATCACCATGCGAGACGGTAGCACGATTCCCGCCTTCCTGACCCTGCCCAAAGGCAAAGAAAATACAAAGAACCTGCCCTTTCTCATCATGCCCCATGGCGGGCCCGAATCCAGAGACACAGCCCATTGGGACTATAAAGCCCAATTCCTAGCCAACAGAGGCTATGGCGTGCTGAAGCCAAATTTCCGGGGCTCCACCGGCTATGGTAATGCCTTTGAGGCTGCAGGAAGTAACCAGTGGGGCGGCCTAATGCAGGATGATGTGACAGATGCCACCCAATGGCTCATCCGTGAAGGCATCGCTGACCCTGACCGCATATGCATTACCGGCGCTTCTTATGGTGGTTATGCCGCGTTGATGGGGGTTATCAAGGAACAGGGCCTCTATAAATGTGCGATATCAATCAACGGCGTGACAGACCTGCCCCGCCTCAAGGCATCTGACACAAAGTTTGTGGGCGGCAGAGTCTGGACCAAAGACATGGGTTTGAAAGGGGCTGACGATAAACAAGTCTCCCCTTATGACAGGGCGGAAGAAGTGAATGTACCTGTTCTCATCATGTCATCAAAGGATGATGCCCGCATTCCTTACTATCACTCAAAAGACATGCACAAACGCCTGAAAAAACTAGGCAAAGACAGCACTTATATCAAAATTGAGGATGGTGGCCACTCCATGGTCACCATGGAATCGCGCTTAACAGCGTTGAAGGCCACTGAGGCCTTCCTTGCCAGGCATATTGGTCAATAAATCCAGCCACGCACTTAAAGGGTCAGCGTAATTTTACCGAAATGCTGCCCTGATAACTGATAGTCAAAAGCTTCCTTGATAGACTGCAGGGGGAAGCTTTTATCTATTACTGGCCTGAAATCAGGATGGCCCTCCAACGCCTTTACCATATTTTGCTGTTGTTGCCGGCTTCCCACGCTCACCCCCTGAATACGTAATAATTTACTGAAAATAGCGGTGGGGGAAACCTCCGCCTTATAGCCAGATAAAATACCAATAACGGCAATATGCCCACCATAAGCGCTGGCTTTGATAGATTGCCCCAATGTAGCTGCACCCCCCACATCAATCACATGGTCAGCACCATAGCCATCTGTTATCTTCTTCACCGCCTTGCCCCAATCAGGTGTCTCTTTATAATTGATCACATGTTGAGCACCCAATGCCTTCAGTTTATCCAACTTTGCATCAGAAGAAGAAGTTGCAATCACTGTGGCCCCTGACATCAAGGCAAATTGCAAAGCAAAAATGGAAACTCCACCGGTGCCCTGCGTTACCACCACATCACCGGGTTGAATGTCTCCGTCCACCACAAGGCCTTTCCAGGCGGTTAAAGCTGCACAGCCCAGTGTTGCAGCCTGCTCAAAATCATAATGATCTGGCACTTTAGTGAACGCAGTCGCAGGCAGGCAGACATAGTCTCTGGCAAAGCCATCAGCCGACACGCCAGGCACATAAGCCATATTCTGTTCCGTAGGTTTGCCTGTTTGCCAGTTAGGGTAGAAAGTGCTAACCACCTTGTCACCCACCTGAAAACCCAGAGTGCCCTCACCAACAGCAACAATTTCGCCTGCGCCATCACATAAAGGGATATGCCCTGGCTTTGCCGGTACCTGCCCTGAACATGTTAAATAATCAAGATAATTCAGGGAACTGGCACGCACACGCACCAGCAACTCTCCCGCTTTAGGGGCCTCTGGTTCTGCTACCTCAACAACCTGCAGAGCTGCCAGCCCTTCCCCTTCAAAACGCTTTATCGCCAACATGAAAAACCCTCCCTAATCTACAGAAAAAGGCCTTAGGGTCCTGACCCTAGGTACAAACAACCTCACCCTGCCCGGCTAAGAGCCAGGCAGCTTTTTCGTCACACAAGGCCGCTTCTATTTTGAAGGTAGTTTGTTTTCAGACTTAGCAAGAAACTTTCTTCACCAGCCGCAGGTCCGGTCTTTATTCTGTTCATCCAGCCATGCCTTCAGAGGGGCAAAATAGCTGATGATGGCAGAACCATCCATCTGGCGTGTGCCGGTGAAGGCTTCCAGCGCATCGGGCCAGGGCTTGGAGGCCCCCATTTCCAGCATGGCCTTGAACTTCTCACCCACTTCTTTGTTGCCGTAGATAGAGCATTCATGCAATGGGCCATCCCACCCGGCCTGATCACAAGCCGCTTTCTGGAACTGGAACTGCAGAATACGCGCCAGGAAATAGCGCATATAAGGCACGCTGGAAGGAATATGGAATTTGGCGCCGGGGTCAAAGGCATCCACAGGGCGCTCATTCGGGGCCTTAATGCCCTGATATTCTTCCCGCAGTTTCCACCAGGCCGTGTTATAATCCGCCGGTTTCACCTCGCCAGAGAAAACCTGCCAGCGCCATTTATCCACCAGCAACCCAAAGGGCAGGAAGGCCACTTTATCCAGCGCCTGCTGCATCAGAAGCGCGATGCTGTTATCCCCCTCTGGCACAGTTTCCATCAGGCCAATTTCCTTGAGGTAACCGGGCGTGATGGAAAGCGCGATCATATCGCCAATCGCTTCATGAAAGCCATCATGCGCGCCGGTGAGATAAAGCGGGCTTTGCGCCTGATAGGCGCGCTGATAGATATTGTGGCCAATCTCGTGGTGCATGGTGATAAAATCTTCCGCATTCACCTTGGTACACATTTTAATGCGGATATCATCTTTCCCGTCCAGATCCCACGCAGAGGCATGGCAGGTTACCTCCCTATCTTTTGGTTTAGTGAACAGGGATCGATCCCAGAAGGTATCAGGCAGCGCATCAAAGCCCAGCGAGATAAAGAAATCATCCGCTGCCTTTGCCATTTTGCGGGCGTCATAGTCTTTTTCTTTCAACAGCGCGGTGAGATCATAGCTTTCACCGCCGCCTTTTGGTTTCACGAGCGGGTAGATATTGCTCCACTCCTGCGCCCACATATTGCCAAGCAAATGCGCAGGGATCATGCCATCATCGGGCACCAGCCTGTCACCATAATGATCCGAAAGTTTGGCGCGCACATGGCAGTGCAGCGCATCATACAAGGGCTTCACCTGCCCCCAGAGACGATCCACCTCGCCTGAGAAATCATCAGCCTCCATGTCATAGCCCGCGCGCCACATGGCCCCCACATTCTTGTAGCCCAGCTCAGCCGCGCCCTCGTTAGCGATGTCCACCATACGGGCATAATCATCCTTCATGGGCACGGATATTTTGCGCCAGCCATCCCACGCCGCGAGAAGCCTGTCGGGGTTATCATCCTCCGCGATAATATCAGAAACCTGGCCCAGGGTTTTCTTTTCGCCTTCCATATCCACCTTGCCCGTGGAATAGGTGGCTTCCATACCCGCCTTTATTTTCGCCAGCTCTGCGGTTTTGGCGGCATTCTTCGGG
>JBNKGK010000061.1:0-13001 GCA_050289785.1 Kordiimonas sp. | reverse complement strand
AGCTGGGCATTACGCCTCAAATTGACTGGTCAGTGCCTCAGCTAAGCACAGATATGATCACTCGCCTGTTGCGTCACCACGCAGCTAAACGGGCAATCGCTCTGACCGAAATTAATAAAGATAATCTGGCCGATGAGGAACTACGCCTTTTATGGGGGCGAGAAGGCACCACAGTACAGGATGATGTACTGGCGCTTGCTGCCCAGTTAAACCTGCCTGCCATTCAGGTGAGGCTTGGCAACGCTGGCGGCACGGGCAAACCCTCTTCCACCGCTGTCAGGTACCCTATGCCTAGTTGGGAGCCAATAGGCGGGTTTCGTGTAGATAGGGCGCTTATCTTTGCCATGGTCCGGAAGGAAAGTAATTTCCGCATCAGGGCGAAAAGCCGCGTTGGCGCAGGTGGGTTGATGCAGGTTATGCCCGCCACCGCGAGATATATATCCAGAGATCGCTCTCTGCTCCGCAGAAACAGAGATAAACTGTATGAACCTGAGTATAACATCGCCATCGGTCAGGAATATATTCGCTACCTCTTAAGCATGGACTATGTGGAAGGTAACCTGTTCATGGCGCTGGCTGCCTATAACGGTGGCCCCGGCAGCCTGATGGAATGGCGGAAAACTGTCACCTATGATATGGATCCCCTTCTTTTCATCGAGTCTATCGGCTTTTATGAAACACGGAACTATATTGAGCGGGTAATGGCCAACCTGTGGCTCTACAGGCTGCGTCTTGGGCAAGATACTCCAAGTCTGGATGCCATTGCCTCAGGGGCCTGGCCAACACTGGAAGAACTGGACACACCATCAACCAGGAAGGCAATGAAAAAAGCTCTCCGTCTGACCTATCAAAGAGATACACATGCCGCAAATTGACCAAACCAGGCCCTTCATCGCCGCCAATATTGCCGTAATGACCGTTTCTGACACCCGTACGCTGGACAATGACAGGTCTGGTGACACGCTGGTATCGCGACTGAAAGAAGCGGGACACACCCTTGCTGACAGAAAAATTGTCAGGGATGATAAGGAAGCCATCACTGCCCAATTAAAGGCCTGGATTGCCTCACAGGATGTGCAGATCATTATCTCTACCGGCGGCACAGGCATCACCGGGCGAGATGTCACACCAGAATGTTTCGAGGCCCTTTATACCAAAGCCATACCGGGCTTTGGGGAACTGTTCCGTATACTCTCTTATGAAACCATTGGAACCAGCACCATTCAAAGCCGGGCAACTGGTGGGATTACGGAAGGAACCTTGATGTTTGCCGTACCCGGTTCGACAGGGGCCTGTAAGGATGCATGGGATAAAATCTTATCTACTCAACTGGATAATCGTTACCGCCCCTGTAATTTCATCGAACTTATGCCCCGTTTCCATGAAAAATAACATATTTCTGGCCGACAAGATTGCCGGTTGATTTTTTTTGTCAGCGCTGCAAGAGTCCCGCCCAATTTAGTTAAAGTTGGAAGGGGTTATAAAATGAATAGATTCCACAAAATCGCCACAGCTATTATTCTGGCTAGCAGCGTAACGGCAACATCACTTGCGCAAACACCAGAACAGCAAGAATTTCTAACCGCTTATAAAGGCTATCAGGCCGCCATTGAAAAAAGTGATGACAGTGCTGCAAAACCTCATGCCAAAACAGCTTATATGCTGGGGAAAAAGCTCTTTGGCACCAGCCACAAGAATACAGCCGCTCTCGCCCTGAACTATGCCCGCCTTATTGATGGAGAGGAAAAAGAGACTGTTCTCAAAGATGCTGTCTCTCTTTATCAGTCAGCGTATGGCGCTGAAGCTCCAGAAGCGCTGGACCCCATGATAGACTTGGCTGACACGCTTTCTGCGCACGGCAAGCAGAGTGAAGCAAAAGAGGCCTATACAAATGCTCTGAGCCTGCTTGAAAAACAACCCAAAGCAAACCCAGTGACCGAAGGTGGCGTACTCGTTGAACTTGGCCGCCTGCAGATGACCGAAGAAGCACAAAATGAGGCTTTAGCAACACTTGAAAAAGCTGCAGACAAGCTGAAAAACCAAAAAGGCGACAGAGCAGAGTTCCAGCGTGCCAAAGCCAACCTGTGGCTTGGGCAGGTTTCAGTCGCCAAAGCAGACTATAAGCAAGCTATCAATCTTCTGAAAGATGCCCTAAAGGATTTTCATCGCTCCAAAACTGAGAGCCCGCTTGTGCTGGAAAACCATGCCTATCTGGCCAAAGCCTATGCCGCTGAGGGCAACGAGAAAAAAGCAAGCAAACATTGCTCCAAATTGAAATCAGATAACAAGGGCAAGGAATTGATTGCAAAATTGAACCTCTGCGCAGCTTAAGCGTAAGAGCTTCCTAGACTTTCCATAATCCCGATTGCAGTATGACAGCGGCAGTCGGGATTATTGTATCTGCCACATGCTACTGACCAACGCAGGAAGAGATAAACATGCGCCACCTAAACCAACTATGCCTCTTTTCCTCTCTCTTCATTCTGGCAAGCAATCCCCTTTTCGCCGGTGATGAAGCCGCAGGCAGAGACGAATTTATTGGTATGTTGGTTAAAGGCATATACGCTCTGGATAGCTTTGTTTTTCAAACCATCTCACTGTTTGGCACTGAGGTCACCCTGATTGTGTTATGGATGGGGGCCCCCATGGTGCTACTCACCTTCTATTTTGGCTTCATAAATTTAAGAAGCTTCAAGCCAGCCTGGAACATTATCAGAGGAAAATATCATGACACCACCGCCCCGGGAGAAGTGTCTCAGTTTCAGGCCTTATCAACGGCTCTATCCGGCACTGTAGGCCTTGGCAATATTGCCGGGGTTGCTGCTGCAATCTCCCTTGGTGGGCCGGGCGCCTGTTTCTGGATGGTTGTGATCGGTTTCTTTGCGATGACCCTTAAATTTGCCGAATGCACACTCGGTGTAAAATACCGGAAAATTGAAGAAGACGGAACCGTCTCTGGTGGGCCAATGTATTATCTTCAGAAAGGCCTGCAGGAAAAAGGCTGGCCACGCTTTGGCAAAACACTGGCCTGGAGCTATGCCCTTTTAGCCCTGCCCTCCCTGTTGCAGATCGCGCAGGTTAATCAGTCCTTTGAAGCGATCAATGTGGTCGCTGACTGGCAGGGAGGTATATACAGATGGGGGTATGGCCTCCTTATTGCCCTGCTCACCGCAACTGTTATCACGGGAGGCATTCATTCCATCGGCCGTGTGACATCCCGGCTAGTGCCTGCTATGGCCTTCATTTATATTGGGGCTGCTCTTGTCATTATAGTCGGGAACTTTACCACCATTCCACATGCGCTTGGCGTTATTGTACAGGAGGCCTTTTCCACCAACAGCATTGCTGGCGGCATCCTTGGCATCATTGTGATTGGCATGCAAAGAGCGGTTTATTCAACAGAAGCAGGGCTTGGCTCCGCTACCATGGCTCACGCGGCTGCCAAAACCCACCATCCTGTCTCTGAAGGGCTCGTCGCCCTGATGGAGCCTTTCATTGATACGGTTATCATTTCATCCATGACAGCCCTGGTGATTGTTATTACTGGCGTATATCATCATAGCGAAGGTATTACCGGCGTAAGCCTCACCAGTCAGGCTTTTGGAAGTGTGTTTGGCTGGTTCCCTTGGGTTCTCGCTCTGGCAGCCTTTCTCTTTGCCTTTTCCACCATTATCAGTTGGGGTTATTATTCAGGAAAAATATGGTCATTTCTGTTTGGAAACTCTTTTAAATCCAAAACCCTATTTCAATTTACCTTTTGCATAGCCCTTATTCCCGGCGCGGTGCTTACCCTTGAGGAAGCCTATATGCTAATGGATAGTCTTTTCTTCCTGATGGCCGTGCCAAACATTATAGGCATCTATATTTTAGCCCCCAGCCTCAAACATGAATTAAAAACCTATATGCTAATGATACGCTCAACTTAAGGTTTTCATAATAGCTCGAGTCGCATCTGATCAGATGGGATATTTTTTTTGCGCCGCCTCATCCCTGTGAGACAGAGGGCTGACAGAAGGCGATTCAGCACGAAAAATCAGTTAGTTGCCAGACCGCAAAAAACAGGCCAAAAATAGGTCAGCATGCTTGTCTTGTAAATTTTAATAAAAAACGACACTCTTTCGCATCCTGTTTACTGGAAAATGTAAGCAGTGAGGGAATGAGGGAGAAGGTGATGCTTGTTTCAGGGACATTGGGACAACTACTGGACTATTGGCATTCACTACCACGAGACCTGCACACAACCATGCCGACGCGCGCCGCGCTGCAGCCACATGTGCTTAGAGACATTTTACCACGTATCGCCCTGATGAAGAGGCTTGATCGTTATGAAATTCTCACCACTATTGTTGGGACAGACAGCCAGATGCAATGGCTGACCCCTGTGGCCGGGATGAATGCTTTTGATTTTACCAGCCCCGGCATGCGAGAAAACACCGCCCGCCTCTATGAGGCCATTCTCGAGCAGCCAACAGGTGTGGTCGTTAATGAATATCAAACCACAAAAAACAGGGCACATCGCAAGATCACTTCGCTTTACCTACCCCTTACCGATAGAAATGGCTTCCCGATCTATATAATGGGTTGCTCGATCTGTGATAATCGCTCCCACAAATATACAGCCTGCGAACGGCTCACCCTGAACAGCGAAAAAATATCAGATATCGAATTCATTGATATAGGAACCGGGCTGCCTACCATCAGGTTTGAGCACACGGCAGAACGCCTTCCACAATCATCACCCGACCACTGGTGGAGCCGTTTTATGCCCCAACAAAGGGCTCGTCATCAACATAGCCGGGAACTTCACTCCTAACCTGGCAACAGGTGTGCGAAGCTTTAATATGATGTTGCAATTCCGTTTAGGCTCGGTAGTATGCCGCCTGCACGGAGTATGATATGACATTCCCTTATCCAACAATATCGGCCATTTTGTATCAGGCTTGGGCCATGGCCCGAAAACGGTCGGAATTGCTTATTTTGCTTGCGCTCTTGTCTGGTATTCTTTGCTGTATCGTCTATATGCCCGCTTCTGCTGTTTTGAATAACATATTCGAAGCGCTTGAAGAGCCGATGATGTCAGACGAAGAGCGAACAAACGCCGCAATGCTCGCGTTAAATGATGGCGTGGGCACATTATTTATGGGCCAGCTAGCCATTATGGCAATTACAGCCTTTCTTTTGGTTCCCTGGGCTCGTGCTGTTGCCCCTACAGGGTTGATACCTGCAGATGGTGGTTTTCCTGCTTTTGCAAGGAGAGGTATTCGTAGTTTCATCCATCTGCTCGTTGCCTTGGGGCTTACTATATTGGCTTTTGTAACCATCATGCCGTTCACAGCACTTCTAAGCACCGCTCTAGGCTCACTGGGAACTGTGCTTACCATCATCTCTGCCACTGCTCTCATATGGTTAAGCCTTAGTTTCTCTGGTGCTGCTAATTTTGCGGTTGCGTCTGAGGCCCAGGATCAAAAGCAGGCACTCTTTTCCGCATGGACACGAGTAAAGAGCTTTTTAAAGCCTGTTACAGGCTCTCTTGCGCTTATTTTTTTATTAATGGTTATTATCAATGCTCTGATAGGCAACCTAATCATAGCAGTGCTGCCTGAGTCCTTTGGTGCCATAATTTCTATGGTTCTGAGCGGCACAATGATCTATTTGGTCTCGGCCCTTCATATTGCGGGGCTGCGCATCATCCCCTCTGGGCTGCGCCCTGTATCAGAATAATGAAGGTTGGGGTAGCTCTGGGGCCGCTAAACATTCCGGATCGTTAAAACGAACATCATTAACCCGCTGGCTCACCGGGCTCCAATGAAAAGCTGTTTCCGGCACCCAATCAAAACTCTTTAAGAACCCTCTTGGTAACGGGTCATGCGGCTGCAACCAGGCTGCGTATTGATGAGATGGCACAACAAGAGGGCGACGATGATGCAGGCTTTTCATCGGGCCTTCGGTGGGGGCCGTTAAAATGGCCATCGTCTCCAACCAGTTTTCACCACCGGGCCCATGCCAGGTTGCCCAGATACCCGCAAACGCCATAGGCTCATCAGAAACTGGCTTGATTAAATATGGTTGTTTCCTGCCAGCTTCTGTACGCCATTCATACCAGCCATCAAAAGGCACCAGACAGCGTTGACGAACGACACTGGACCGGAAAGAAGGCTTTACCTCCACCGTTTCCACCCGCGCATTAATCAGCGGTTTGGTGCCAATTTCCTTGGCCCACTCAGGCACCAACCCCCATTCAACGGCCGCCAAGTCATTCCTGCCTTCCTTTCCTTTCCGGATGATCAACACTGGCTGACGCGGTGCTATATTGTAGTTAGCCTCAAGCGGCATAGGCGCCGTTACTGGAAAAAACTTTTCGAGCGCTTCTGCCGGTGATGTCAGGATATAACGCCCACACATGAATAACTTGCCTCTTCTTTATGATCACACCAATATACCCAGATGAACCCACAAGAAACTATATGCCCATGACAGACGCAAGAGAAAAGCCAGAGCGCCCCCTTGTTGTCACTGGTGGCCTTGTTTTCAAGGACGAAAAATCGTGCTGATCAAAGGAGCTAAACCACCTAAAATGCACGAGCGGAGCCTGCCGGGCAGCTAACAGTTGATACAGATGCGAAAGAAGCTCGCTTCTTTTCTCTTGATGAAGCCCTCTTGCTTCCGCTATGGGCAGAAACAAAAGACTGATAGAGCTCGCTGCCCGTAAGCGGACAAGTGATGATGAAAGACAGGAAAGGTCCAGCCGTGGATAATGACAAACCCTCTAACCGAAGCTTTATTGGCATGTTTGTCATGATTGTCGGACTAACACTTTATGCCTTTGCTGCTGCGGCGCTTGGCGACTATCTGATAGACTGGCCCGTTGCCGTTCAGGTGATCTATTACCTGATCGCAGGCATCCTCTGGATATTCCCCGCCAAGCGGCTCCTATACTGGATGGGTAACAAAGAGATGGATTAAGCGCTTACCGATTTATTCTGTCAGCCTGTAATCTTTAAATGTCTCTCTTAAGTTCTTCTTGGAAATCTTGCCTGTTGCAGTGTGGGGAATCTCATTCACTATCTCCAAAGCATCCGGCAACCACCATTTTGCCACTTTATCAGCCAAAAAAGCATTCATTTCTGTAAGGCTAACCCGCTCATCACCAGCAGGCACTATAATCAGCAAAGGCCGTTCATCCCATTTTGAGTGAGGCACACCGATAACCGCTGCTTCAGCAACAGCAGGATGAGCAACAGCCGCATTTTCCAGATCAATAGAGCTGATCCACTCACCACCAGACTTGATCACATCTTTGGCCCGGTCTGTGATCTGCATATAACCAAACTCATCCAGCGTTGCCATATCGCCGGTATCAAACCAATCATGTTTATCAACAGCTTTTTCTGTATGGCCAAAATAACTATCCAGAACCCAGGGGCCGCGTACCATAAGGTGGCCAGCGCTCTTGCCATCTCTTGGCATCACATCCCCTATATCATCTTGCACAGAAAGCTCTACCCCAATGATGGCCCGCCCCTGCTTGCACTGCAAATCCAGTTTTTCTTCAGGTGATCGCCCTGTTGTTGCAGGGCTATCCGAACCTATTGTGCCAAGCGGGCTTGTTTCTGTCATTCCCCAAGCATGATTTACCCGAACGCCATATTTATCCTGAAAACTTTTGATCATGGCACGTGGTGCCGCCGCCCCGCCTATCGTGACAGTTTCGAGTGACGCCAAACCTTTGCCTGTAGCGTCCAGATATTTAAGCATGCCCATCCATATCGTAGGCACAGCGGCTGTTATTGTTACCCCTTCATCTTCGATCAGCTTTTGCAGCACCTCAGGCTCATGGTGTGGGCCGTTCATCACCAGTTTGGCACCAGCAGCAGCGGCGGCATAAGGGATACCCCAACTATTGGCATGAAACATCGGCACTACAGGCAATACAGCAGACTTGGCCTGTATGCCCAGCACATCACCACTAAGCGCCACAAGAGTATGCAAAAAGTTAGACCGGTGAGAATAAAGCACGCCTTTGGGGTTGCCTGTCGTACCGGAGGTATAGCAAAGGCCACATGCCGTGTTCTCATCAAATGTTGGCCAGCTATAATCACCACTTTCAGCCTCCAGGAGGTCTTCATAACATAAAGCGCCCGGCAAGCTGGTCTCTGGCATGGTGTCTCTGCTTGTCAGCACCACATAGTGAGCCACTGTCTCAAGCTGCTCCGCTATCTGCTCCACCAACGGCACAAAAGTAAGGTCCAGAAACAGCATTCGGTCAGCCGCATGGTTGATGATATAAATCAGTTGTTCAGGAAACAGCCGTGGGTTCACTGTGTGGGTGATAGCCCCAATACCCGAGATACCAAACCATAATTCCATATGTCGGTGGGTATTCCAGGCCAACGTGGCAATGCGGTCGCCAATGCTTACACCTAATTTTTCAAGGGCTTGAGCGCATTGACGGGCTCTCACTCCTTGGTCTTTATAGGTATACCTGAAGCTTCCCCCTTCCGGCAGAAGTGACATAATCTCCTGATTTGCATGATTGAGCTCAGCGTGTTCCAAAAACTTGGAAACCAGAAGCGGCCAGTTTTGCATCTGTCCCAACATCGTCTATCTCCCCTTAGAGCAATATTATCGGATGATGAACTAATTGTTTTTAATGAACTTTTCTCCAATTGTGGCGACAAGCATTTTACAGAGCCATATTTTTGCCTTACACACTGAATAATGTATGTTGCATCGTAAAAAAGCAATCAGGATCAACCATGTTAGATGAGAAACATATGCTAAAAACCAGTATGACCACATTCCTGGCGATGATAAGCATAACCATGTTTATCACCACATCTGCTGTTCCTGAAGAAAATTCAGATGACACCTATGATCAGGAAACAGTCGTTGAAGCTGCTACTGAAGCCTTAGGTGACGGTGCCAAAGGTGCCGCCAAAGCCATTGAAAGCCTCTTCAAAAAATACGGAAGGCCGAACGCCTATATTGCTGGCTCTGAAGCTGGTGCAGGCCTCATTATCGGTGTGCGTTATGGCGGTGGCACACTGATGCATAAGATAGAGGGGCAGCGAAATATACACTGGACTGGCCCCTCTATCGGGCTGGATGCCGGTGCCGATGCAGTTAAAAGCTTTGCCCTCGTCTATAACCTTTATGATACGGAAGAGATTTACCGCCGTATCACCGCTGTGGAAGGTTCTTTCTATTATGTGGGCGGTGCCGGTGTCAGCGTTTACACTCATAATGATATTGTGATTGCCATGGTACGCTTAGGTGTCGGCCTCAGGGCACAAGCCACCTTGGGCTATATCAATTTCACTAAAGAGAAAAAATTGATCCCACTATAGGCATCAACAAATAACAAGCCGGGTAGCCTGCAGGTCACCCGGGTCTGCTTGCCCAGCCTGAAATGCTTTCGTTTCGGTATCGTTATGATGTGTCACTGAGGTGATGAGCCATACCCAGTCAGCCACTACAGAGCCTGACCGATCCGCTAGGGATGGCTCTGCTTTCCCATCAGGATGGCTGTGCCAAACCCCAACGATAGCATCGCCCCCCGCACGCTCCACCTTCTGCAAGGACAAATGCAAGCCGGGATCAACCTCAAAGCTATTTGTTGCAAGGCCTTCAGTAACATTCACTGAAAAATGAAAGTCTCTGATTAATACATTTTTTTGATTTTTTGAGCCTGTTAACAGTGCACAGGCCTCATGGGGAAATGCCGCTTTGGCTTTCTCTTCAAGCTGTTCCAAAAAATCTGCGGGAAGGTGAACCGTCACGGCGCAATAAAGACCTTGCTTTGCTGGCCTGTCTTCCGATCCAGAATAATCAGAACATCATTCCCATCTTGGGTTTTGAAATGCAGTAGCACCTCCGCTCCCTGCAGGCTGGATGAGGCAAGAACAGCACCTTCAGGCTTTTTCACATGATAATCAGCCGGAGCAACGGATGCCACAACAGCGACTTTCTCAGCAGGCTTGGATGATTTTTTCGCGTCACCGGCAATCACCTTAAAGATAATCAGCCCCATCATGGCCAGAATGGCAACGCCTAGGGCAACGACAAGGATAATCAGGCCCGTATTGCTGCGGGCTGGCGCTTCTTCTTCACTCGCCGTTTCACCTGATGTACGGGAAGACGTGACATTTTTGCTGACTACCGTCATAAGGTATCTCCATGAGCGACACATTTACAATTCATATCAGCGCCGGGATGGCTGGAGAAAGGCTGGATAAAATATTATCCGAAGCCGTGCCAGACCTGTCCCGCTCGCGCCTGAAGGCACTGATAAAAGCCGGTGATGTTTCCTTAACCCATAATGGCACAGCTGGCACCATAAAATCACCCTCGCAGAGCGTGAAAGCGGGCGAAACCTATTTTGTTGGTGTGCCCGCACCAGAAGAAGCTACGCCTATACCTGAGGATATTCCACTCGATATTGTCTATGAAGACGAGCACCTGATTGTGGTGAACAAACCGGCAGGTATGGTGGTTCATCCAGCCCCCGGCAGCCCAAGCGGCACCCTTGTCAACGCCTTATTGCACCACTGTGGTGAAAGCCTGAGCGGCATTGGCGGCGTGAAACGCCCCGGCATTGTGCACCGGATAGACAAGGAGACCAGCGGGCTTCTCGTGATGGCCAAACATGATAAAGCCCACACTGGCCTTGCCGCGCAATTTGCTGAGCATAGCATAGAGCGGCTTTATGCAGCCGTATGCAAGGGCCACCCCATGCCACCCACTGGCCGGATTGAAGGCAATATTGCCCGCCATCCGGTGGACAGAAAGCGTATGGCAGTCACCAGCCGGGGCGGCAAATGGGCCGCCACCCATTACCGCACCAGGAAGCATTATCAGGTGGGCGGCACAGCCTTGGCCAGCTTGATTGAATGTCAGTTAGAGACTGGCCGCACCCATCAGGTGCGGGTCCATATGGCACATCTTGGCCACCCTTTGGTGGGTGACCCGGTTTATGCCCGCTCCGCCAAACTGCCGAACAGCCTGAAAGGGCCAGTGCGCGATACCCTGCAAAGCTTTAACAGGCAGGCCCTTCATGCCCGTGTGCTGGGCCTGCAAAGCTTTAACAGGCAGGCCCTTCATGCCCGTGTGCTGGGCTTTACTCACCCGATAACTGGCAAAACAATCAGGTTTGAAAGCGCGCTGCCCGCCGATATGGCTGATCTGCTCACAGCGTTAACCCCTTACGAGGTCTGACCATTAGATGAAACACCTATTGGTTTATGCAGTTTCACTCAGTTGGGGCATTATACCTGGCACGCGCAACAGGTTGGCACGCACGCAGCGATGGCCAGGCGTTATGGCCAGTCAGCTTAAGGACTGTCATGTTTATGAAGATTGCCTCAATGGCCGCACTACCATCTGGCAAGATCCAAACAGGCCTGGCAGACACGGCCTCGATACCCTGCCCCAAACGCTGGAGAAACATGCGCCTCTTGAGCTGGTTATCCTGCTGCTTGGTACCAATGATATGGCCCCCAGCCATAATGCTACAGCCCGGGAAAGTGCAGGGGGTATAAAGCAATTAGCAGAAGAAATTCTAGCTTTCACAGGGGACGCACAATCCACCCCACCGAAAGTGCTCATCATCTGCCCACCGTGCCCTAACCCGAAGGGCCCCATGTTAGAAAAACTGGCAGGGGCAAGAACCCGCGCAGAGGGCATGGTAAATCACTATAAAAAAGTAGCTGAAGCACTGGACTGCGCTTTCTTTGATTCCGCTTCTGTGATTAGCGTCAGTCAGATCGATGGTGTCCATTTAGACGCCCCTGAACATAAAACCCTGGGGCTGGCTGCTTCAGATAAAGTGAACGAAATCCTCGGGTGAAAGGCATAAATTCCCTACGTTTCATACAATTTCACGCTTCTGTGATGCCATAACCCTTTAAATTGGGTTTATACTCCCTAAATATGGTTTCGGCTTTTGCCTGACATTTTATGAACACAAACTTTGTTTAACCTGTTTATTGGTTTGATTCTGTTTCAGAAGGGGGAAATATGAGCAATCAATTGAGCAACCTGCCTACCTTATCGCCTGAAGGCAGCCTGAGCCAATATCTGCAGGATATTCGCAAGTTTCCCATGCTGGAAGCGAATGAAGAGTTCATGCTTGCAAAAGCATGGACAGAACATGGTGAGCGCGAAGCTGCCCATAAGCTGGTGACAAGCCACCTGCGCCTTGTGGCCAAAATTGCCATGGGTTACCGCGGCTACGGCCTGCCCGTGGCAGACCTAATTGCCGAAGGCAATGTGGGTATGATGCAGGCCGTGAAGAAATTTGACCCAGACAAGGGCTTCCGGCTGGCAACCTATGCCATGTGGTGGATCAGGGCAGCTATTCAGGAATATATATTGCGGAGCTGGTCGCTCGTCAAAATCGGTACAACTGCAGCACAAAAGAAGCTTTTCTTTAACCTGCGCCGCCTGAAAGGGCAGATTGAAGCTGTGGAAGAAGGGGATTTAACCCCAGAGAATGTAACCACCATCGCTGACAAGCTGGCTGTGCCAGAGCAGGATGTGGTGAACATGAACCGCCGCATGTCCTCTATGGATCACAGCCTGAATGCCCCCTTGAAAGCTGATGCAGAAGGCGAATGGCAGGACTGGCTGGTAGATGAAAACCCTGATCAGGAAACTATTGTTTCAGAGCAGGAAGAATATTCCATGCGGATGGACCTGCTGACGAAGGCAATGGAAAACCTGAATGACCGGGAAAAACATATTCTCACTGAGCGCCGCCTGAAAGAAAGCCCCACAACACTTGAGGAGCTTTCCCATGTGTATAATATTAGCCGCGAACGGGTGCGCCAGATTGAAGTGCGAGCCTTTGAAAAGGTCCAGCAAGCCATGAAAGAGGCTGTTAAAGACACAGACATGGAAAAATAGAGGCTATTTTTCCAAATACGCCAAACAGCCGTGCTTGCTTAATAATTGGCCCAAAACGTCATCAGATTTTATAGCCTGATATTTTTCCCGTAATGCCT